>JASLRF010000178.1 GCA_030744095.1 Pirellulaceae bacterium
GTTGGACGAGCCTTGTCGGACTGCATTGGCAATGGGTTCGGGACGCGGTGCAACCGGCTGGGCCCCGAGCTTTGGTTCGTTAATTGCAACGACAGGGACCACTTCTTTGAGAGGACCCAACTCGATTCCCTCGCTCTCATCCATGATGTACAGTGTCTCAGTCGCCTCTGCTACTGGGATCCGTACCGGTGGAATCTTGTCATTGGATGCGAAGCTTGTGGGCACGCCAAGCGAGTTGAATGCTCGCAACATATCCGTGACGCTGCTGTAACGTTGTTCTGGGTCTTTAAAGAGGGCTTTGCGGATGACCGGGCGAAATCGCTCTGCCACCGCGTCGACATTGGGTTCGGCAGTCAGATGCTTCATGATGATCTCTTGGCTGCTCTCCCCTTCAAAAGGAACGCTGCCGCAGAGCATTTCATAAAGCATGATGCCCAAGGCGTAGACATCGATTTCCTTCCCGTACACGCCTTTGCCGATTTCCGGTGCCATGTAGTGGAATGTCCCGACGCTTTCCGTCTGGCCGCTTCGACGACTACACGAAATGTACTTGGACAGGCCGTAGTCGCCGATCTTGACGATGTCTTCATCGACGAAAATGTTGCCGGGCTTCAGATCGCGATGCACGATTCCATGATCGTGCAAGTAAGTGACGCCACTGGCAATTTGGCCAAACCAATCTTCAACTTCCGAGAGCGGCATACCGCTAGGATTGCGGTCAATCACATCCTTGAGACTCTCGCCGGTGATGTATTCCATCACGACCCAGGCCTGGCCTTCGTCGTCATATTTGATATCGAATAACGAAATCAGATTGATGTGCTTCAGATTGAGGCATTGGCTAACGCCACGGACCTCGACGTCCATGCTGCGTTGAACTCTTTTGAGGGCGACCTCTTTGCCAGCATCGCTAATTGCAAAGTAGACATCGCCAAAGCCTCCGACACCAACACCCCGTTTGATAGTATAGCCATCAAGTGGGCGTGAACCCGTCGCATAGGCGAACTTCATGACGCCGCCCTTTGGCAGTTGTACTTGGTTGTCATTTGCGGCTTGTGTCACGTTCGGGCCGCCTTCTTCTAGAGTAGCGGCTGGGTTGAGCATTTGTCTAGTTCCTCCAGACTCATGGAGAAGTCGCTGCCGACGACGTGAGAATTCACCTCCAGGCGGCCGCGGCCATCACATAGCGCACCATCGATCTCGATGGAATCCATCGCTCGGCAGTACAATTCGTCATTTTGACGATAAAGAACCACGTCTCCAGACCAATCTCGGCAAACTACGTGGTTTTGCCAGCGGGGGCCAAGGACGCAGGATTCGGCCATCAACAGGACACCATCGGCCCAGGGCTGGGTTCGGTGCCGGCTGAGGAAATCCAATCTCGCCGAACCGCTGAGGGTGTGGGGGCGACGGAACCTCATACGGATTCCCTCGCCCAATTCGATTTCGTCACCGTCATCCAATATCGTCTTGGTTTGCACCGACTTTCCGGCGACGCGAACTGCGTGGAGCGGCTCGAGCACGTAGCCCTCACCTTCCCGGCGTATTCGCACGTGGCGACGAGAGAGGTCGCCCAGGATCGGAACGTCGACGTTGTTACCGTCGGATGCCTGTCCAATCACGATTTCGTCTGCCAGGCAGACTAGGTAGCCGCCAACGCCATCAACCCACAAGACGAATCGCGGGCCAGCAGTGACCGGTTGTTCCGGACGAGTGTATCGGCTGGGCGTCCACTCCTGCGTCTTGTTCGGCTGATACGAATCAGCCAGGCGCGTTCCGACCTTGGCCCATGCACGCCGCCGTGCGTCCCGAGCAAGTTGGCTTTCCGGAGCTAGCTCCAGCAGCTCATCGGCCAGCGACAAGGCGTCGGTCCACAATGACGCCGAAATGGCCCGATGGAGTTCCGCAGTCAAGTCACGGCTTGTGGCAAGCTTATCGCGACACAGACCTCGCTTGACTTCCAGGAATTGCAGCGATGGACGTAAAGCTACGGCGGCCGACAATTGTGCCTCCGCGTCTGCGAACTTGCCACGTCGACACAGGTTTTCCGCTGATTGGACACGCTTGGCGATTTGCAGCAATGTTTCCAGTAACGCCGATGTGCGCTTTGCGCTCTTAAGCTCTTCGAGTTTGGCGATCGCGCCGGCAACGTCTCCGCCGGCCAACAACTGTTCGGCGTGCCGGAGAGACGAGTCGACCAGGGCGCGGCGAGCGTCCAGAAGTTCTGACGTCTCGCCAGCGACTTCAGCTGCTGCTTGAAGGTCACGCCAGCCAGCGCTGAGGTCCGCATCGTAGGCGCTGCGTTGAGCCCTCTTGGCTAGTTGTGCCGCAATTCTGGCCGCCAGCCGTTTTCCCGGAAGGTACTGTGTCAGGTCATCGCAAACGAGAATCTGCTGGGCGTCGTTTAGACGTCCCGCCTTCAGAGCTTCCTCGGCTTCTCGTACTTTTAGTCGCCAACTCTGGAACATGATATCGACCGTGAGTTTGAGAATGACACGCCAGTGACAGATCGACACACCAAGAGACGATCCGGAAAAAAAAGGGCTCAGGCACCATGCCTGAGCCCCTGGCCTCAGTCGTGAACTAATTGTTGTTAGAGTTAGATTTCACGAACGCTTCGATCTCAGGAAGACTCGTGCTGAAATACTCCGCGATCTCTTCGGAAACATCGCGATCCACTTCTGGCTCGTCCAGAGGGATGCGGTCGAGCTGTTTGGCGTCCACATTCACCAGACGCTCAGCAACTTCGATCCGCGTGCTGATGTCAGAAATCAACTCCTGCGTACGAGACAATTGGCTGTCGTCGAACTTGAAGGAGCTACTCGTTTGAGCAACCTCGACCATCGTCAGACGGGCTTCCAAGTTCTCGACGTCCACTTCCAACTGACGCTTGGCGTCAAGCATCGTGTCGAGCTTCTCGCGAGCGGCCTTGAGGCCTTGCTGGCGAGCGAGCAGGATCTGCTGCTTAGCCTGTGTTGTCGCTTCTTGGGTCTTAAACTGATTGAAGCGCGACGTCAGGTCGGATTTCACTTGCTTCGCGGTGAAGTTGTGGCCCGAGTAAACAAACACTTCGGAACCCGAATCCAAGTCGTTCTTCAACCGAATGATGTCCGTTCGGTCCTTCGCCAGTCTGTCTTCGGATTGACTGACGTGCTTCTCCAAGCGGGCGACTTCGACTTCTTCCTGCGCGATACGACGCAAGTTCTTCTCGATCTCCGGACGAAGGTCCTCGATCATTCCACGGGCTCGCTTGAGTTCGAAGTCGAGCGACACGTTGTGCTTGACCGTGTCTTTGACTTCAGTCCAAGCTGTCCGGACATGGCTGCGACCGGCTAACAAGGCGGCCAATAGTGTCACAGCGGCTCCGACGATCGCAGTTTTCTTTAACATCTCTCTGACCCTCCAATAAAGTAGTTGCTTTGCGTTAAATGTTGTTCGATTAAGAGCTTAGGCGGTGTGGGATACCGGGCTACATGATGGTGTTCGCCAGGGATACTGGACTATTGGAAAGATTTGGTCCGGCTTGAGACTTTTTTGATAAGAATCCGGTTGCCCCGTGCTTACTTCCGAAATGGTGGGATATGTTGTCAGAACGACATCATTGATGTCAGTTTGTTTGAAAAAGACACACCTTTCAAACCGACCCGCGACTGGAATCCTGTGTCATAAGTCATTGAGACGTCGCGTGTTAGCGGTCGTGATCGGCGGCCGGTAGCAATGGTGGCACGACAGTTGCAACCAAATAGCGAGATCGCCTCGTCGAATAAACTCTCTCCAACCTCGGCACTTGTGAATTACCACAAAGGAGAAGGGCAATGACTCCTAATCCCAATTACTCAGCGCCAGAGGCGAAATCATCCGCCAACTTCAGCTCAGCTCTGCTCTGCGAAGTGACACTGCCTGATGGGTCGTTTGAGGAACTATCCTCGTGGCTGGACGACAGGCTGCTGTCGCTGGAGGCGAAGTTCGCGGATTTCTGCACGCCCAAGTCGTTATCGTCTTCTTTTGGGCGGTGATAACGCGTCGCCTTCGCGCTTTTCCTGGGCATTATCAGCAGCCCCAAGACGGTCAACGCCGAGCCCAATAGCAGGCCAAGTGAGACGTTTTCGCCAAAAAACAGAACCCCTAAGACGGCCGCCATCGCCACCTGAGAAGCGTTGATGGCATTGACGAAGATCAACGACGTAATCTGCAACGCGCGTGTCAACGCGACGAAGGCAATGAAATTGCAGATGCCAGCCGCAACCATCAGCCCCCATTGATCGGCTGTTGTTTGTTCAATGCCCTGCCACCCTTGATGTTGCCAACCGAGCATACTCAGGCTGACGGCCCCGACCCCAGAAATCAGGAACGTAGTCGCCGCCACCGAGGCATTGGCGATTGCAGCTCGGCGAATCACCATCCCCAGGATCCCGTAAGCGCAACCCGATATGCAGGCTGCCACGACAGCGATCGCGATCCGACGTGTGGATGCGGCCTGCTGGAGAATCGGTTGGTGAGCGTCGTTGGCACTCAATGAGAGAATCCAAATTGCCGCGACGATCAGCCCCAGGGAGAACACGGTGGCACGTGTAACTGACTCGCGTAGCCAAAGGCACCCCAGTACGACGCTCGAACAGATGATGGCGCCAAAACAGAGCGGCACAACAATGGCAAGCCCGACGATTCCCAGTGACCATTGAAACAGAACATTCCCGGCGAGTTGCATAAACAGCCCGGCAACCAGCAATTCAACGACGACTTTGGGGGGCGGAAACAGCCGATGACCACGATGCCACGACCAGACCAACCAAGGCAACGCGCCCGCTACTGTCGGCAGTGTCTTGACGCTCGAAACCCAAATCGGATCAAGCTCGGATTCGGCTGCTGCTTTTAAGAAGCCGTTGGCTGCGGTGTAGCCCACGGCCGAAACGCAGCCCAGTAGTGTGCCAAACAGCAGCTGGCGGCGCGCGACATCCGAAGCCGTTGCATCTGCCAGTGGTGGATTCGATCGGGTCACCGTCTCATTCTAGATGGACAACTCGTCAGCCGCCATCGGTGAGTTGCGATTCGAGTTGCTATACGGGTTGCTATACGGGTTGCTATACGGGTTGCTATACGGGT
>JASLRF010000179.1 GCA_030744095.1 Pirellulaceae bacterium
CTTGGCGAACGACGTCTTGATCGTTCGAATTGAGCCCGTGATCGATCAGGTAACTGCCACCTCGAATTCCCTGCAAGATGTTCTTGACGTGATGCGATAACGTCGCGATCGTCTGTCCCATCGCCGCCAAACGCTCTGCCTGGACCATGGCCGAGTAATACGACGTGTCTTCAACAGCTAGCGCCGCCTGATGCGCAATGGCGACCATCAATTTGAGATGCTCCTCGGTAAATCTGTTCGGCGTGCGTTGAATGGAACGTCCGGGCGGCGTGTAGGTGTCGATATAGATCACGCCGACGATGCCGTAGCGTCCTTGCATGGGAACGCAGATCGCCTCTCGAACGCCCATCTTTACGATGCTGGCGGCCGGGTCCCATCGTTGATCGTCACTCGCATCGCTGGTGAGCACGCCCTCTTTGTGCTCCATCACGTAATCCAGTATCGTACGGCTGATTTCCATCCGCTCGCGCTGCTTGTCGCGCACGTGGCTGCCGAATCGAGAGACCTTAGGTAGCAGCTCGTCCGACTCCTGGTCCACCAGCATGATGCAACCACGATCCGTTTCGACCCACTCGAAGATCAACTCCAGAATTCGTTGCAACAGCTGATCGATATCAAGCGTGTGGCTGACGGCCAGCGCGGTGCGATACATGATTTGGAGATTGCTACGAGCCCTCGCCAACCATGGGCTTTCCGATTCATCGACACCGGATCCTACGACGCCATGCAGGAACTGGCTGCCTTCCTGGTGGCTGATGGACTTGACGATACGCGATCCCTGCGCCGCACGGTCAATCCCCACGATATCAACGTCTTCGGCTAGATCGATCGAAGATGAATCTTCGGCGTGCGTGAAGATCATCAGCGTGCGACCAATCTGCACGCGTTCGCCACTCTGCAGCACGTGTTCCGTAATCGCCTCGCTGTTTACGAACGTACCGTTGGAACTTTCTAAATCGACCAACAAGAATTCGTTGTCGCGGCGCCGGACCTCCGCATGATTCCGCGACACTTCGCTGTCGTGAAGCTGGATCGTGTTGCTTCCTTCGCGACCCAAACTAACGACGGGACGCTGCAGGTCGACTCGCCTGCCTTGATCACGTCCTTGAATGACGAACAGAGAAGCCATTTCGCCTAATCCAAGCCCAACGATCGAAACGGAACGGAATCAAACGGTAAAACGGAAAGACGACGAGAGGGAGGCGAAAAACCAGCCACCCAGGATTACGGTCACCGCTCTAAGAACTGTTCGATTGTACGAATCAATTGACCGTATTGGTAGGGCTTGTTGATGACCCGCCCGCGAGAGTTGCCCTTCATGCGCGCCTTACCCAGAATTACCAAGGATGATTCACAGCGTCGAGTTTCGTCCTCGAATGCGGATTGAATGGCCTCGTCGTCGGCCGAGGCGTCATCCAGGTCCAGGACCACGACTCGCGGATGTTCCGCCCGCATGACCTCTAACCCCGTGTTTGCGGCTCGAGCTTCGAGGACGCTAACGCCACGCAGTTCGAGGATTGTGCGGAGAATCTCCAGTGAATCGGAGTATTCGTCAACCACCAGCACACTCGAAGTGTGGTTTTGCGAATCCTGTAACGTCAAAGCGCACCTCCATGTGCGGACGGCATCGGTGTGTCTCAGCTGGTGGTGGGGCAAAGGCCGTCAATCGCCCGCCTCTGCTTTGCCTGTGGGGTGCGAAGGATATCGAGATCTGTGAACCTTGTCAAACCGATAATCGAGCACAAAAACAGGTAGGTTTTATTACGACCATTGAAAGCAAGACAGACTCACCAGGAACGGCAGCCACATTTCTCCACGGAAATTGCGCACGGTCAGCCCACGTCGCTTGACGGACCGCACTCAGTGGCGAGAATCGTGGTCCAGCGACCGACCGACTCCACCGCTTTACCATGGGCACCCTATGTCCAATCACGTTGCGTTCCTTTCCGTTCCCGGTCTCCGACCGCAAGATGTGGCTCGAATGCCACGGCTGTCGCAAATGACCAGCAGGGGCGATCACACCTCGCTGGTCCCTAGTTTTCCCGCCGTCACTTGGCCGGTCCAAGCTAACATGCTGACTGGCAAACTGGCCTCGGAACACGGTGTCGTAGCCAATGGTTTCTTTTGGCGCAACGAAGCCAAGGTCGAAATGTGGACCGCCTCGAATGAAAAGATCCGGGCACCACAGATCTGGGACTTACTACATCAGCACAATCCGTCACTTACGTCGGCCGTCTGGTTTCCGATGCTCAGCAAAAAGTGCGGGGCTGACTACATCTGTATGCCGGCCCCCATACATAACCCGGACGGTTCTGAATCTCTTTGGTGTTACACGAAGCCCGTCGAATTGTACGGTGATCTCCGCGATGAATACGGCGATTTTCCTCTACAACATTTCTGGGGACCAATGGCCAACATCAAGGCGACCGCCTGGATTGCCGACTCGGCCACACTGGCGGCCAAACGCTTTCAGCCGAATTTCTTCTACCTCTATTTGCCCCACTTGGATTACGCGGCGCAACGTGACGGTCCCGATAGCGATGCGGCGCTCGCAGCGTTGGCAGAATTGGATGAAGTAATTGAAAACCTGGTCCGCAATTTCGAAGGCGCTTATGCAGATCAACATCTAATGTGGCTGGTCGCCAGCGAATACGTCATCACACCCGTCGATCATGTCATTTACCCGAATCGTCTACTGCGTGATGCTGGTCTCCTGAGCGTGCGAGACGAAGAGGACGGTGAACATCTCGACGTGGCGTCGACCCCGGTTTGGGCGTTGGTCGATCACCAGTTCTCTCATCTGTTTGTCAAAGATGCCAATCCACAAGTCATCCAGGAAGTCGCAAAGCTGTTCGAGGGTCGGGAGGGAATCGCCGAAGTACTCGTCGGCGCGAACCGGGAAAAATACGGCCTCGATCACCAGCGCGCGGGCGAAGTTGTGCTAGTGTCGACCTCCAACAGTTGGCAGGCATATTACTGGTGGCAGGACGACGCGCGCGCGCCTGGCTTTGCACGTACCGTCGACATCCATCGCAAACCGGGCTACGACCCAGTCGAATTGCATTTCGACCGCACGACCAAATCGATTCCCCTAGATGCCACACTCGTCAAAGGATCGCACGGCGCACCGGCGATATCCTCCGATCAACGAGGTGTATTGCTATCTTCACAGAAAGGTATGTTTGTCGAGCAGCCATTGACTGACACCGACATCGCCAATATCGTACTGCGGCAGTTTGGGGCCTGATTGAACCAGCATAACGACGGTGCCCGATGGTCGTATCTTCTCGTCTCGTGACACCCAAAAGGGAAAGCCCACGCAAGGAGTGACCCGGCGTGGGCTTTCGTGTTTGGGAATGTCGAGTTGGTTGCGATTACACTTCGTAGGTATCCCGGTAGCACTCGCGGCCGGGTGTACATGCGCAGCGATCAACATCCGCTTGATCGGGTCCCTTGACGTGCTGGGTCATATTGCACCAGCAGTCTTGGCTGCCCAATTCATCGGGATGTTCGGGGTTCTTCAGGTCGCCCGAGAGCAGGCGATCTCCCAGCACGCGGTTTTCCCGTCTCAAATCGGCGAAGGCGAGCGCTTGTTTGATAGACGTGGTCAGGCGATCTCGATCGACTGGTTTTACC
>JASLRF010000180.1 GCA_030744095.1 Pirellulaceae bacterium
ACGGGCAGCGGCATCTTTGTAATTGGGATCTAATTCGACCAGACGCATCAACAGTTCGATGGCCGTGGGGGTGTCCTTCAGCCCAGCCGAAAGCAGCCCTGCACGATAGAGGGCCAGTCTGATCAAATCCGGCTGATCAGCCTGCTCGGCCTGGTCCAGCCCCCGCAGATAGCACTCCAACGCCTTGCTGTACTGTTTTTGCCGTTGCAGACATTCGCCCAATTCCAGCACGGCAATGGCCCGCCGGTCGGGCAATTCGGCCGCAGCCATAAAGCAACTCACAGCTTCGGCATAGTTTTCCACCCTTTTCAGACGCAGGCCCAACTGAAACTTGCATTCCAGATCCTGCGGATAGCGTTCCGATCGGGCGGCAAACACGTCCAGCTCAAACCGATTCAGGTCGTTCTGCAGGTCCACCGCTAACTGCTGCGATCGATCGTTTGGATCTTTGGCCGCCTGCTGTTCCGAAAGTTTCAACTGCTGCTTCTTCCGGAGAATCTCGACATCCTCCAGGCGATGCTGGATCCGGATGTCACTTCCCGTCGCGGAGAGTCCTTTCTGCAGCAAGAGCATAGCTTCGCCCAAATGACCTTCGTCCAGATGAAACTGAGTCAGTTGAAGGTAGCCATCGATATCGGTGGGACTGTTCGCGACGGCCTGTTCCATTTGCTGCCGCGGCGTAAGCTGAATCTCGCGACGTGGTTTGGCTGCCTGGGCCTCGGACTCGACCCCGGCTTCGGTGGCTGCCTTGGCGGCAGCAGGATCCCGCACTCGAGTCTTGCCGAGCCCCGCTTGCGTCTTTTCGATTTGCAGTTCAGACATCATCTTCTGTGCTTCGGCGTCGCCACGTGTTGCTTCATCGACCCGGTGCCAGCAAGCAATGGCCTGGTCGTAATACCCCTGACGTGTCAACGACTTTGCACAATGCCGATTCACCGCGACGTCATTTGCATCGCGTTCGAGGGCGAAACGCAAGTACCGCAGTTCGATTTCCGCATACCCCAGCGCTGCACAGGCTTCGGCCAGCCCCCGCAGCGTATTCGGATCCCATGGATTCAACTTCATCACATCCGGCCCGAGCTTTAACACCTCGCTCCAGACCTTCTTCGCGTGGGCTTTCTTAAAAGCCCCCTTTCCGCCGAAGCTAAGCAAAGCACCTCGTTTGTTGTTCTTATACTTGCGACGCAGGTTCTCGAACAACGCCTCAAGGTAAACCAAGTTTTCGGGATCCCGACTGACGCATTCTCCGAACATCGTGTGCGCATAATCAAAGTCGTACGAATCCTGCTTCATGAGCTTACTGGCGCGCTCGAAGCACTCGTGCAATCGACGTCTCAAATGAGGCGTGATCGCCTTGGGTTCGCCGTCGTCTTCGTTAGCTGGTTTCGAGTTGGGGGCCATCGTCAACTGCCCAAATGCTGAGCTTGCGAGTATTCTAATGGTTGCAGGCTGATCAAGCGTGCCGCTATTCTAGCCGTTTGCCGCCGCCAGCCAAGCATAACGTGTCGCAACAGGAAGATTGGCTACTGGAAAATAGGAACTTTGAGGCCATCTACAGCAAAAAAAACGACTGGGCGCGTGTCTCTGGTTGGTGCCGGACCGGGGGATCCTGGGCTGATCACACTGCGGGGAATCGAGTGCCTTCGTCGGGCAGATGTCGTGATGTTCGACTATCTAGTGAATTCGGTAATCGTCGAACATGCCCCTCCGTCTGCCGAACGAATCTGTCTTGGGAAGCACGGACGGTCACGCATCTGGCCGCAAGACGAGATCAACCGTCGATTGGTCGAATTGGCGAAGGCCGGGAAGCAAGTCGTGCGGCTAAAGGGGGGTGATCCAGCGGTCTTTGCTCGCAGTGCGGAAGAAATCGACGCACTTCGTCAGCACGGGATCGAATTCGAAGTTGTTCCGGGTATCACCGCCGCACTGGCCGCCGGCAGCTATGCGGGCATTCCTATCACTCACCGCAAACTGGCCTCCGCCGTCGCGCTGGTGACCGGTCATGAAGGAAACGATAAAGAATCGGGCGGCGTTGACTATGGCGCGTTGGCTGCATTTCCCGGGACTTTGGTCGTCTACATGGGAGTCACGACCGCGCCAAAGTGGACCTCGGCGTTGATTTCCGCCGGCCGTTCCGCAGATACGCCAACGGCAATCGTGCGGCGCTGCAGCCTGCCCGACCAGCGCATGATCCAATGCACTCTGGGAGAAGTCGCCGGGAAGATGACTGGCGAGAATCAGATTCGGCCGCCCGCCGTCGTGATTGTCGGTGAAGTGACAACGCTTGCCTCGACGTTGTCCTGGTTCGAGAAACGCCCGCTTTTTGGCCGAACGATCATGGTTACCAGACCACTCCTTCAAGGATCATCGCTAGCCAGTTCGCTTGCCGAACTAGGTGCCAACGTCGTAGTGCAACCAGCGATCGCAATCACCGAACCCGAGGACTGGCAGCCAGTCGACACGGCCATCGAGCGACTGAACGAATATGACTGGCTCGTTTTTTCTAGCACCAACGGTGTGCAGTTTTTCTTCGAGCGGCTCTTCAATCGAGGACACGACATGCGTGCGTTGGGCGGCATCAAACTAGCATCCGTCGGCCCGGGTACCGTTGATGAACTCGCCAGCTATCACCTTCAAGTGGACTTGCAACCGGACGACTTTCGTTCGGAATCGCTGGCGGCGGCTTTGGCAAAGACCGCTCGGGGCAAACGGTTCTTGCTGCCGCGAGCCAGCCGAGGACGCGAAGTGCTACCAGACGATCTGCGTACCGCGGGCGGAATCGTCGACCAGATCGTGGTCTATCGCAGCCTAGATGTGGAATGTCCCGATTCCGATGTGGCAACGCGACTTGCGAAGGGAGACATCCACTGGATTACCGTCACCAGTTCAGCGATTGCGCGATCCCTGGTACAGATGTTCGGCGACGATCTGCGTCAATCCCGTCTGGCCAGCCTCAGTCCAATCACGTCAAACACGCTTCGCGAACTCGGTTTTGAGCCCACAATCGAGGCGAATGTCCACAATATGCAGGGCCTGATCGACGCGTTGCTAACACGTCAGTGACCGCCTGGCGCAGGAAACACCAGTTTTTTTTCTTGGACGCCAATGATCCGTGGGGGCTACGGCGAAGATATACTGAGGATTCGTCAAGCAGCGACGTGGCTGACGGCTCTAGCCGTCGCACCGACAACCCGTCGATTCTCACCTCCAACTCGTTCTTAGTTTTTGGCAGCTTCTCAATTTCACAATTTCCCAAATCCATGAAAAAACGAACCATCTTTCTGGTGATCCTCGTGCTCCTTTGTGTCGCAGGTGTGTTTGGCTACAAACCGATGAAGGAGTTCCAAGCGAAGCGAGCCACTCCCAATTGGCGGACGGCCGACGTCAAACAGGGGCGAATTGTCTCGGTGGTGAATTCGACTGGAACGATCAAACCGGTGCGGTCCGTTCAGGTCGGTTCGTTTGTCTCCGGCCCGCTGGACGAAGTGCTGGGCGAATTCAATCAGGAAGTCAAAGAGGGAGACGTGCTTGCCGAAATCGACCCGCGACTTCCGGAAGCCGACAAAAAACGCGCGATCGCGTCCCACGCCACCACACTTGGCGAAGTGAAACGCATTGAAGCGCTGCTACAGCAGGCGCGAAACA
>JASLRF010000181.1 GCA_030744095.1 Pirellulaceae bacterium
CGCACCGGAAAGGCGTTGGAGTGGGATGCCAAGGCGCTCAAAGCGATGAACTGCGAAGAGGCGAATAGGTACATTCGCAAAGAATATCGCAGTGGGTGGGAAGTCGCCTAAAGTCACGTTGTCAACAGTGATATGAATTGAAGCGGGCGAAGCTCGATGGGAGCTTCGCCCCTTTTTTTTCGCGCATGGGCGGAGCAGAACCTCGGTAGTTGCACAACATCGCTTTCTGTTTGTGGCCTGCGGAACCTCGTCGGCACACTTCGGTTCGGGAACGAGATTGAACGTCGAACTTCCAACGCCAAACATTCAATAGTGGATGTTCAACGTTGGATGTTCGATGTGTGCATGTTCATTGATCCTCAAGATACTTCAGCTGGATTTCCGTGTCAGGCAGCTTCTCCTGCAAGCTCGCCACACCGTCAGCGGTAACCGCGGTGCGTGTTACCTTCAGCTCTTTTAGTGATGTCAATCCGACAAGCTGCGGCATGCCCGCATCCGTTACTGCCGTCGATCCCAAATGAAGGAATGAAAGCTGCTTCAGCTCCTTAAGATGGACGAGTCCGTCATCGGTCAATTGCGTGTTGTCGAGGTTCAACCACTGCAAGTCTGTCAGACCCGCTAGCGAAGTGACGCCCGTGTCGGTAATCGACACGCGCCAAAGATTGAGCCGTTTCAAGGACGTCAGCCCAGCCAGATGCGGCATCCCATCGTCAAAGATCTGGCTGTTTTCGCTGATATCCAGATCTTCCAGATTGGGCAGGGCCGACAGATGCTCGAGCCCTACGCTTGACACCTGGGTTTGCGAAATCCGCAACTTTCGCAACCTGGTAAACGGTTTCAGGGCCGGAATGGCTTCGTCGCCGACCAGTGTCTTGGCCAGATAGAGCTCCTCCAGATTCTCCAGCAGCGCAAGTTTGGCGAGCCCGTCCTCACTGACCCAGAGAAAGTCGAGTGCCAACGCTTTTAGATTGGTCAACTTTGCGACGGATTCCAGGCCATCATCGTCAACGGTTGTCGCGCCACTTTCGCCATTGAGTCGAAGCGCCCGCAGATTTTCAAGTTCGGTTAGGTGCGCCAGCCCTTCGTTGGAGACGCCGCAGCCGCGCAGGTCCAGGTTACGAAGAGAGGTTAGCTTCCCAACCAATTTCAGTCCTGCATCCGTTATGGCTGTGTCGTTCAGCAGCAGCGATTGCAGTTTTGGCAAGCCACTCAGGTAGCTCAAGAGACTGTCGTCGATCTCCGCACCGCGGAAACTCACCTCAGTCACTTGTCCGTCAGAATTGAGGACAATGTCGGTTGCCATCGCTTTAAACGCGGCGACAACGGCCGCGTCGTCTGCCACGTCAGTCTGATCAGCCGCTGGCGGATCGGCGGTAGAAGCCGACCCGGTTTGGCCGGTTCCCGTGTCAGAACTGCTTGGCTTCGGTCCACTGCAACCGATCAGGCTAATCAAACTAGCCAGGATCATGACGTTTCGTACACGAGTCTGCATGACAGAAGATTCCTCAGAGGATGGTTCCAGTAGTCGCTACTTTTTCTGGCTGACGACCGGTGGGCCGTGCGAACACACACCATTGTAGCGTCCCAGGCCACAGGACGCGGCGCCCTCGTGTTTCGACACGTGGCAGGGTCGGGAGACCCTGCCACAACACCCGCGCAGTTGTGCCCCGGTCTCCCGACCGGGACACATCCCACACATCCCTGTCACAACCGAGCGCACAAGACGACCATCGCACATTCGCCTCGCCGATCAAAGTCTGGCTAAGTCTCAGGGCGATGATCGCTGAGAAAGATAGTCATCACCAGCGATGCTGCGGACAACCGACTGCTGCCATCGGTTCAGGTCGACCCTCATCCGCGCCACCCGGTCTGGCATCTTTCTCGCCAGGTCATTCGCTTCGGCGGCGTCAACTGCGAGATCGTAAAGTGTGTACTTCGCCGAACTTGGGTCGCTGGTGGGAATGCGATGCAGTTTGTATTGATTGTCGATCCAAGCGGCGTGGCCAACCAATCCTGGGTTCTTCAGGACTTCTAAAGCCGCATCGGCACGAACCTCTCGCTGGCTCGCATTGTTAGGTGGCGGTGGAAGCGGTTCACCGCTGCGCTGGGCCGCCAATTGAGCTGCCAGCATCTTCCGGCTCGCCATGCCTTGTCCGCGCGCCGGAAACGACCAGAATCCCATCGGTTTGGCGCGGTCGGTCATCTTGCCGTCGATCAGCGGGAGGATGCTGAGTCCATCTAGCGGCTGGGGCTGATTCACGGCATCGATCCCCGCGATATCAAGTAGCGTCGGAAAGATATCGACGGTGTTGCCTGGCACGGACGAGATTCTCGGTGCGCTGATCCGCATTGGCCATTCAATAATCGTTGGAACGCGAATCCCACCCTCCCACAGCGTCCCTTTGCGATCGCGGAGCCCGCCCGCAGAACCTGGTTGCTTCCGTGACAGCGGGCCCTGTGGACCGTTGTCGCTGGTGTACCACACGAGTGTATTGTCGGCGATGTCGAGTTTGCGCAGCTCTTTGCGAAGTGTGCCGATGCTACGATCCATGGCGGTGATCTCGCCATAGTAGTGCTGCAACTTGGGCGGTTGGTCCGCGTACAACTGACGATCCGCATCCAGTGCGACATGTGGGTTGTGTGGCGACCCAAACCAGACCACAGCGAAGAAGGGTTTCTTCTCTTGAGAACTTGCACGAATGAAATCGATAGCCGCCTTCATCGTTACTGCCGATCCTTCGCCTTTGGTTTGGACCACGCGACCGTTGTGGCTCATCAGGGGGTCGTTTTCATAGAAATTCGGGCTGGAAAACCACTGGTCGAACCCTGACGCGCCGGGGCAGACATCGCTGTTGGGGTTCACTGAACCCAAGTGCCACTTGCCAAAATGTCCTGTTGCGTAGCCCGCCGCGGCAAGTACTTCGGCGATGGTGATCTCTTCCGGGCGCAGCGAATGCCCCCAAGAGAAGCAGGCGAATCGATTGGGATGTCGGCCCGTAAGGACACTGCCTCGCGTTGGAGAACAGACCGGTGCGGCGGCGTAAAAGCGATCCAGCCGCAGGGCTGACGCCGCCATTTCATCCAGCACCGGCGTGATCGCAATTGACTCGCCATAGTAGCCCACATCTCCCCAGCCCTGATCATCTGCCATGCACAACACGAAGTTGGGCCGTTGGTCGGCATCGGCTGCGACGCTCAATTGCGACGAAGCAACAATCACCACAAGAAGCAACGTTGCCCTGCTAATCGATGCGGCCAATTTCTGTCTTCGGTTTGTCATTCGATTCAATCTCAGGGAGTAATTGTTAGGCCAGTTTGACAGGACGGCAGGCCAATGCTGTTACGATAGAATGTCGTGGACCGGATGATGTTCTTCAACGCCCGTCAGACGGTGGTCCAAGCCTTGATGGCGGTAACGCAGTCTCTGGTGGTTCAGGCCCAGCAGATGCAGAATTGTCGCGTTCAGGTCATGGACATGGACGCCGGTTGTATCACGATCGACGATGTTGTAGCCCCAGTCGTCCGTCTGGCCGTATGTCATGCCGCCCTTAATGCCGCCGCCTGCCAGCCAGATCGAAAAACACCGCGGATGATGATCGCGACCGAAGCTTGTCGCGTTACCACCCTGGCGATAGACGGTGCGACCAAATTCGCCGCCCCAAATAACGACCGTGTCTTTCAGCAGGCCACGCTGTTTCAGATCCAACACCAATGCCGCAGAGCCCTGATCTACTTCCTTGGCGAGCTTGGGATGACGTGTGGGGAGGCCGCTGTGATGGTCCCAGCCGCGGTGATAAATCTGCACAAACCGAACGCCGCGTTCAATCAGACGCCGTGCAAGCAAGCAGTTCGAAGCGTGCGTGCCGGGTATCTTCGCATCTTCACTGTACAGTTCAAACGTGCTTGGCGACTCACTTGAAACATCCGTCACATCCGGCACAGACATCTGCATGCGGTAAGCCATTTCGTAAGCCGCGATGCGCGTGGCGATTTCCGGGTCTCCCACCTGATCCATCTGCAGGCGATTCAATTGTGCGAGGCTGTCCAGTAGCTTGCGGCGATCGACGGCAGCGGCGCCTGTCGGGTCATTCAGGTAAAGTACGGGATCTCCCGTTGACCGCAACTTAACGCCCTGGTGATTCGACGGCAGAAAAGCGCTGCCCCAAAGACGAGCATAGAGCGGTTGAGCCTGCTGGTCGGTGTTCTTGTCGAGCAGCACGACATAGGCTGGCAGGTTTTGGCTTTCGCTCCCCAGCCCGTAACTGACCCATGCGCCCAAGCTTGGCCTGCCCGGCTGCTGGT
>JASLRF010000182.1 GCA_030744095.1 Pirellulaceae bacterium
ACCGTAGGCAACCGCCCCGACCGCTACGAACCGAGAGTTGTCAAACGCAGACCCAAGTCATACAAACTCATGCAAAAGCCGAGACACCACTACAAACCGGGCGAAGCATAGAATTTACGTCGATTAAGTGCCATTCACTCCTGACCCTCTTGCGTTCGCTGTTGACGATTTGATCATCGGGGGTACGTGACGGAAGCCGTAACTTCGTTCACAAGCGGTTGGCCGGCCAAGCCTCGTAGCAGGTTTTCGACGGACATCTCCGCCATACGATGCCGCGTCTGTTCGGTTGCACTACCGAGATGCGGGGCGATCACCACATTGTCCAACTGCAACAGCGGATGGTCACGGGGCAGCGGCTCCGGGTCGGTCACATCCAGACCAGCGGCATAGATGCGACGTTCGGCAAGTGCTGTCGTGAGTGCTGCCGTGTCAACAACGGGTCCCCGGGACACGTTGATCAACACGGACGTCGATTTCATGTGGTGTAGTTCGTTGGCTCCGATCATCCCCTGCGTGTCTTCGGTCAGCGGGACGCACAAGACAACATAGTCTGCCGCCGCAAGCAAATGCCCAAGCGAGGCATATTCCGCCGCAAGCTCCGCTTCGGCCGCTGGCTTGCGATTCCGATTGTGATAGAGGATTCTCATCTCGAAACCACGAGCACGACGCGCAACTTGCTCGCCAATACGACCCATGCCAACGATGCCGAGTGTCTGTCCGTGAATTTCGCCACCCAATAGGTACCCGGGGTCGTACGTCTTGAATTCAGGACTGCGCGCATACCGGTCACCTTCAATCAGGCGACGCCCAGTCGCCAAGAGGAGCGTGAGCGCCAGGTCTGCCGTGGCACCGTTCAAAATGCCTGGTGTATTTCCGACGGGAATTCCTCGAACCGCCGCGTCTGCCAAGTCAATGTGGTCGACGCCGACGCCGTAGTTGCTGATCACACGTACGCCGGATAGACCGTCGAGCATCGCTCCGTTTAGCAGTGGATGGCCGTACGTGTAGATGCCCTCGACGGGCTCGGTGCTGCCGCTAATGGCCACGCGCCACGGCAACAGTTGCACCTTGCCTTGCAATAGCGATTCTATATTTGCTGCCAGCGGGGTATCGGCTATCACGCGAGGCAAATTGGAGGCCATGGTGTGTACTCAAAACTTACGCCGTATGCGCTCTAACGGCTGGCCGGCGCTATTTCATATTGCAGGTTGCGAGGCTGATTGGCGGCGTAAATCTCGTCTGCGTATTCCGCGGACAATTGGTTGAGCGACGCGATATCCTTATCGAATGTGACGCGGTATTCTCTGTACTGGTCCGTACCCAATTTGCCCGGACGAGTGAATTTGTTTCTTAGTTGAGCCCACGCATTCCGCAGCGGCCGAATGGCTTTCTCGTTGCGTTCCTTGTTGAGCTGCGCCACCGCGAGGGCCTGCTGATATTGGGGCGTCACCTGATTGGCTTGCAATTCAATTTTCGCGGCCAATTGCGTATGAGCATAGGTTCCAACCTTAACACCATCGATGGACAAGTCGTAGCGCCCAGGCTCCAGGCCCGATACAACCAGACGCTCGTTACTCATTTTGTGTCCCGCTTTTGTCATGGCGTAACCAGCGGCGGCTTCCGACGGCAAGACCCATGGCAAGGCGTTGGCTTGAAACGAAAACTGCAACTGTTGATTATCGCCTTCCACCTCCGTGACCTTTCCGGTCCCTGAGTTCACACGCCACTTGCCAGCTACGCGCCGTGCCGTGACGGCGGATACCTGGCGCGTTGCCTGCATCTGCTCCAATAGGCTGAAGGCCATCACGGCCTGGCCATTGGCATCGGGATGGACGGCATCCGGAATCATCGTAAACGCGGGATTCTGTACGCGCTGAGCCCGCGTCAACTGTTCCATCGGACCCTGCAAATCGACGTATCCCAGTCCGCGATGCGTGGCCTGATCACGACACCAGGCTCCATAAAATGCCAGCACGGCGCTGTAGTAGCCAGTCACTTCCTTCGCCTGTTCGGGGTCCTTCGCGATCCAACGCGGCGGATTGGCAATCGAAACGCGGGCATCGTACATGCTGGGTCCCATCAAGACAGCCGTAGCGCCAGTCTCTGCAATCTTCTCGACGACCGTCGTCATGTCGGTTTCGTACCGATCAAACGTCTCACGATCGAAGTGGCGATAGGTGCCGTCATTCATACCCAGCAGGACAGTAATGTACTTGGCTTTCTGTGCCTTGACGTCTTCCGCAAAGCGAGCCAACGCGTCACCCGCTTTGTCGCCGCTGACACCGGCGTTGTAAAAGCGAATGCGACGGTTGGGGAACCGTGTGTAGTAATAGTCCTCGACGTATTGCGTGTAGAGGCACTGGTGCGTGATGCTGTCGCCCAAAAAGACCAGCGTGTCTCCGTCCTGCAAATCAATGGCATGGACAGGCGGTTTCAAGTCCTGGGCAAACACGGCAGCGGAACTGACAAGTAGACTGATTCCAATGACTGCAGCGGTCAGTCGAGCGACAAAACGGTTCATGTTGGCGACTCCGAGCGGGATCTGTGGGTTGGGATCTGTGGGCGGGGAATATCGTAGGGCGGGGAATGTCGTAGTTGACTATTCTAGGTCAGCCAACGTCTTCTTAACCAGGTTGGGCACGTACGCCGACATGCGTCCTTTGGTCGACGGCGCATTGCGCGGCAACGCATCAATTGCTTCGGCCACATTAGCGGCCCGCTCGTCCATCGCATCGAGTGCATTGAGGGCCACTATCGCAACGTAAGGAGAGTTCCGCTGCAGCGACGCGGCGTCGACCAGAACGGGCAACGCGGCGGTGAGATCCTGCGGATTGCCATAACGGCCCAAGGCCTCGGCGGCTGCCAGGCGGACATACGGAGTTTCGTCTCGCAGCGATTTGTGCAGATGGTCTCGACCGGCCGTCACGCCCGGCTCGCCACGCATGAGAAGCCCCATGGCCGCCCAATAACGAACCGCGCTATCCGAGTCAGAAAACGCGGTCAGCAAAGTCGGCGTATCGGCCGTCTTCAATGACGACGCCAATCCGGCTGTTCGCATGATCCGCTCCAGAGGATAGTTCGAGGCATCATGCGCCATTTCGTACGGTGTCGAACCGGTGCTGCGGTCATGGAATTCGCCTTCCGGCAAGAAACCAACGTCGCGAATTCGCAAGGCGAATGCCTCTTGGACCTTCCGTAACCGGAACAACGTCTCGCGATGTGCAGCGGATTCGGCCAGATTGTGCACCTCGTCCAGATCGCTGCGCAGGTCATACAGTTCTTCCGCTGGTTTTGTTTTCCAAAAGCGAGCTTGCGCGGTGTTCAACTTGCCTTGGTCGAACCGCTCTTTCCAAATACGCGTCGTCGGAGTTTGAAACATGTACTGAATGTACTGCCCGTAAATTTTGTGGGGCATGTAGTTGCGAATGTAGATGAAGTCCTGATCGCGGACCGTTCGGACCATGTCGTAGCGTTCGTCCATCCGTCCGCGATAGCCATACAGATAGGGCTGTGACGGTTGCACATATTTCCCTGCGAAGGCGTGCCCTTGCATCGCAGCCGGTGGCTTGATCCCGCACACGCTGAGCACAGTGGGAGCCAGATCGATAAAACCGACCAGGCGATCGGTCTGACCGCCGACTACGTAATCGGCCGGCCGCAGATGCTTGAACTTCTCTGGAATGTGAACAACTAGCGGAACGTGCAGGCCAGAATTGTACGGCCACCGCTTGCTACGCGGCATACCGGATCCGTGATCGCCGTAATAAAAGATGATGGTGTCATCCACCAACCCAGCTTCGGAAAGTTCACTTATATTCTTGCCGCACAGCACATCCATCTCCGTCACTTTGTCGTAATACTGTGCCCAGTCCTGCCGAACTTCAGGCGTGTCTGGATGATAGGCGGGCACGTGAACCTTCGCAGGATCGTGGACCGCTTTGTGTGGTCGACTGCGGATCCTGCTTTCGTGACTGATCGTATGATTGAAGATGGCAAAAAACGGTTGTCCGGGTTTACGGTTCTTCCAGTGCGCCTTGCGGGAGGACTCGTCCCACACAGTTCCAACTTTTTCGAGGTTGTAATCTTCCTTGCTGTTGTTGGTGCAATAGTAGCCGGCGGCGCGCAATAGTTGGGGATACATCTGAAACCCATCTGGCAATCGCGTCATGCTCCGCATGTGTTGACCGCCACTACTGGTCGGGTAGATCCCGGAGATAATCGTCGTTCGTGCTGGAGCGCAAACGGGCGCCGTCGACCAGCACGTCTTGTAGAGAAGACTGCGTGTGGCGAGCGAGTCCAGGTTTGGCGTATCGGCAAATGCGTCGCCGTAACAGCCCAGGTGCGGGCCATTGTCTTCGCTCGTAATCCACAGGATATTTGGCCGATCGGATTCCTCTCCGAATGTCGTGCAGGTCGCACCAGCAAGAGTCAGTAGGACGAGCGCGGAAAATCTCATCATGGGTTCCTTAGAGAAAACATGGCTGCCACTTTGCGGAGTCAAACTACGCAGATGTTTCGGTGCAGACGATCTAGTTCTGGGCCAAGCTCATTTGGGGTTGGGCCCGCGGTCAGCTTGGCGAAACGGTACATTGTAGTCGTTGCCGGACGGTTTTCCAGCGAGCGACACGTTAGCTGCTGTGACCCGTCAAGAGGTTCTCTCAGTCCGAGACGTACCATAGACCGTCAATGATCTCAAAGTTTTCCCTACCATCGACGCCTGCCCTACAGGTGTTGAGGCCGCGGCGGCCATGCTGCCTGTTCGTGCAGTGGATATATGGGCTCACGAAGGCGCCGGTAGTTGAACATCGCAAAATCGGGCCGGTGAATCCCGGGCGTGTCGGCATCGAAAATGTGTGCGGCAAGCGGTCCGAAGTCCGCGCGAAAATGGACGGCACTCTTAACAACCAACAGTCGCCGGTGGGTCGGTTCGATTCCGGCGATCCGCAGCATCTCCACATCCAGACATTGTCGCCGCTGCGATGCGACGACCACTTCGACACCGCCAATCACCAGTGTGGCCGTCGGCCCAAGATGATCGAGGACTCCGTGAAACATCGGACCTTGATGAACAAACGATCCGTCACTTAGCGAACGTACGTATGCGTCGCCAGTCACCGGTGCGCCGTGCTTGTCGTCCGTCTTCCCGCCCAACCGCACGTGGATTGTCTTGCCGACTCCGGCCTGGTGTGCCTGTGCGGCGGTTTCCGGATCAAACAACACGCCGACTGCGCCCCCCTGAAAGCCCACCTCGATCATGGCATGTAAGGCCACCGTACCGTCACACGGCGCGCCGCCGCCTGGGTTGTCCGATCCGTCGGCAACAAGTGTCAGCCCATCGTCAGGATGGTCGTCGACAAACTGCATCACTTCTTCGATCGATGTGAGTTTTGGCGTCAGGTCGTCACGCAGGTCCCATAGCCAACTCGCCAACTCGTCTACCTTGCGATTGGCCAGGTCTTCGTCGCGATCCGTGGTGACCAGCACGCTGACACCGGCGTCCCGGATGTCGGCGAAAGGAAACCCCATGGAAACGGTTGCCGTCAGAATTCCCGCTTCATCTTCGAGGCGATGCAGGCGCTGGATCAGTGACTGCATCGGTTCGCGTAGCGTGCACTGCATGGGTGGCATGGTGACCAGCGGAAGTTGTCGATACGCTTGCACGGGCAAGATGTCACCACGGATGATCCGTGCCAACAGTTCGATCGCTTCGCGCCCACGCTCATGCATATCGACGTGCGGATACGTATCGAAGCCGATGATCACATTGGTCAGGTCGACCATCTGCTGCGTGATATTCGCGTGCAGATCCAGCGTCACGACAACCGGTAGATCGGGGCCGACGAGTTGACGAACCGCTTCGATAAACGCGCCCTCGGCGTCTTCGTGCGCTTCACTGACCATGGCACCGTGCAGGTCCAGCAACACACCGTCGACCGGCATTGCTGCTTCCAAACGTTCTAAAAACCAGCCGAGCATCGTGTCAAGTGACTGCTGCTGGACAACGCCCGATGGCTGAGCCCGAGCGGACAACAACGGCAGCAGTTCGATGCCCAACGCCTCTGCCCCGGCAATGTACCCGCCGTGGATGCATCCCGTGCCCCGATAACGCTCAACGATCACCTCGTACCCTGAAAGCTCAGGTCCACATTCGCTGTCTCGGATAAAGTCCGCCAGCGTCGTGGGCGTAGACGCAAATGTGTTGGTTTCATGTTGAACACCTCCGCTGACAATCCGCATGTTGGATATCTCCCGGAAGATTCACATTTTGGAGTTTCGGACCGAGTAGCTTAACATTGATCGCCCCGCCGTGGTCGTTGGGGTGAAGATCTTCAGTCTCCTTATGGTCGGAAACTTGTCGTATTTGAGTCAAGTTTT
>JASLRF010000183.1 GCA_030744095.1 Pirellulaceae bacterium
GGATGACGGAGAAATCAGCAGCAGTGATCTTGATCCTGGAGACTTTGTTTCATTTGTCGATGGAGGTGGCTTGGGATCGTTTGCGGCCACGCACACCTATGCGACTGGCGGTATTTTCACGGTCACGATTACGGTCCGCGATGACGACACCGGCGTGGTGACGACGACGACTCAAGCGTGGGTGAGCGGCACGCGTTTGGCCCCGGATGGCACGCTGCAGATCGTGGGGACGAGCAACGACGATCATGTTAGCGTTAATAAACAAGGCAATGGGATCTTGAAGGTGCATGCTGATTTTCTGCTCGACGGCCCCTTCGAGACATTCAACACTGCCGACGTCGTAAAGATCATCGCCTATCTGTGCCAAGGTGACGACCATTTGACAATTGCCGGGAACATCGATATCCCGTCAATCGTTCACGCTGATTCTGGCGACGATTACGTGCACGGGGGCGGCGGTCCGACGGTGCTGCTCGGTGGTCCTGGAGTTGACATGCTGGTTGGCGGCTCTGGACGTGACATCCTGATTGGCGGCCTGGGCGAAGACCGCCTGGTGGGTGGCAACGACGGGGACGTATTAATCGGCGGCCGCACAGACGAGGATGACGATGACGAAGCCTTGATGTTCGCCTTGGCGGCGTGGACCAGCAGCGAAGGCTACGCCGTGAGAGCAGCGGCAGTCGATGCGCTGCTTGCCGTGCTGGATGATGAGGAGTTCGATTTGCTGACAGGCAGCTCGGGACGTGACCTGTTTTACGATGGGCTCAGTGATATCTTGAACGATCTTAAGGCGACAGAAACGGTGTTGTGAGAATTGACCGCTTCTGGGACAAGTTTGGGCGGCACCTTTTTCAGATTGTCGCTTTTCGCTCCGCGAAAAGACGCCTTCACTCGCGCCCTTTCGCGGAGCGAAAGGCGACAATATGCGACGTGTGGCGACCACGGCGCTGTGTTTCATGAGTCCAAACGGCGAAAAGCCGCTGCCGTGAATCGGCACGCGCTCAAGTCGATCGAGTTGTCGACTTGTTGTAACCCCAACGCCTTTGCTCCGAACAATCAGTTCAGGGGCATTTTGCTATTACACACTCGTTCGAGTCAGCGGTAGACTGGATTGCTCCTGAAACGAGAACCGAGCCCCTCATCGTTCTCTCAAGTCTCGCGAAGCTGGCGCCGAGTGTCTTATAGAAGCGTCCATCGCCCTAGAGGCACCCCAAGCAAACGGAACCCGTACAGGAAAAGCGAACGATCAATGCTGCGAGAGCAATTACAAGCCTTAGCGCTATGTGGTCTCTCGTTGACCAATTACGCTCTCTTTTATCTCACCAGCATCCTCCTGGCTCGAACGCTCAGTATCCGCGACTTCGATGATTACAATGTCGCTGTTTCGACGGTACTGATCCTGGCCGCCATCGCAACTCTGGGGCTCGAAAAGTATGCGCTGCGGTGTCTGCCGACGTTGAGCCATGCGAAGGATTGGTCTCAGTCCCAAGGATTCTTGCTGTTTTCGCAGCGGCTGATTGTTGCTTCCAGCGTGGTACTTGTCGTATTGCTCGGTGTCGCCTTGGAAGGGACATTGGCGTTACGCGGGAAGGACTATCACGTGGCGATCGTGATCGTCGTTTTGTTCCTGCCGGTGGTCGCTCGATTTCAGTTCCTACTGGAGGTCGTGACGTCCTATGGCGGACAAGTCAAGGCCGTCGCGATTTACCGCCTTCTCTTTCCGATGGCATTGCTGATTCTAAACGCTGTCGTTTGGATTTCTCCTGCAGCAAGCAACGCCGTTTCAGCAGCGGTCTGTTACGGCGCGGCATGGATCATCGCACTGGCCGCATTGCACGTCCTTTTCAAACGCCAGGTACCAACATCTGTTTGGCAAGCAAAGCCAACACGTCAAGCGAGACGATGGCTGTTGGGCGCTTGGCCACTTGCGGCCAGCAGCCTCATCCTGACGATGTTTGCTCAGACGGGGATCATCATCCTGGAACTGAACCATCCTAACGAGTCGGTCGTTTCGGCATACGCATTGGCGTTCCAGACAGGAACGTTTGTTGTGATTCTTGCGACCGCGACCAATCGTCTCTATTCGCCGAAGATTTCCCAGCTGTTGGCCAGTGGCGATTTCCCTGGCCTCCGTGCCACGGCCCAACGCCGTCTTCTGCTGATCGGGCCGTTATCGATCATCTTTCTGCTTCTCATCTTTATCTTCGGACGCTCCATCCTGGCGATCTTTGGACCGGAGTTCGTGTCGGCCTACCCGGCATTATGCATCATCGCAGTGGGAGCATCGATCAGCACCCTCTTCTCCTTGGCTCCGACCTACCTTCAGTTCACGGATCGCAGTCGGTCCGTGCTGTCTGCAATGGTGGCAAGCGTAATGCTCAGCCTCATCCTCTGTTTTCCGCTCAGTTATTACTTCGGTGCAACGGGCGCGGCTATTGCGTATGCGATTCCGATCTCGATGTTGTACGCCGCGTTGCGCGTCGTCGCATGGCGAGACGTCACGCGATATGTCTGAGAACATTAGTGAGACTGTGCCTCAGACCGATGCAAGCTATCGCTCAGTTGCAGCGGGCACCCTGCAGGTGGACGTCAACCACCGCTCAATCCTCTTCCTCGTCGTGCACCTTCGACTTGGCCATGATCTCCTGCTGGATGTTCGGCGGCATGACCTCGTAGTGGCTGAACTCCATCGAGTAACTGCCTTGCCCACCGGTCATGCTGGAGAGTGTTCTGGCGTAAGTCGTAACCTCGCGCAGCGGCACTTCCGCATTGACGGTTTGCATACCGCCACCGGCCGCGTCACTTCCTTGCACTCGACCGCCTCGCGAGGACATGTCGCTGTAAACATCCCCGACATTGGCTTCCGGAACGGTAATGCCGATTTGGACAAGCGGCTCCAGCAAACATGGCTTAGCCTGTTCGAACACCTGCCGGAATGCCATCCGGGCCGCCGTTTTGAAGGCCGCTTCCGAGCTATCGACGGGATGGAACTTTCCAAAATGGACTTCAACACCCAGGTCTTGCACCAGATACCCTGCAATCACACCGCCATCGAGTCGTTCTTTAAAGCCCTTTTCGATAGCGGGCATGAAGTTTCCAGGAATCACGCCGCCGACGATCGAATCAACCCAGACAAAGTTATGCGCTTCGTCATGGTGCCATTTCTTAATCGACGGAAAACGGCTTTTCACGCAGAACTCTTCAGGATCCGTACCGCGAGGAAAGGGAAACATGCGGATGTGGACTTCGCCGAACTGCCCTCGACCACCCGACTGCTTTTTGTGCCGATAGCTCCCGTCGGCCTTCTGTTGAATCGTTTCGCGAAAGGGAATCTTGGGGTCCCTCGTTTCGATCTCAAGCTTGTCGCGACGAATTAGTCGCTGCCGAATGACCGTCAGATGCAATTCGCTCATCCCCGTCATCACCAATTCCTTGGTTTGCGAATCGCGATCGAGCTTGAACGTGGAATCCTCTTCGACGACCTTGTGAAGTGCTCCGGACAACTTGCCTTCGTCGCCGCGACTTTTGGGTGTCACGGCCAAACCGACCATCGGTTGTGGGAAAGCGATCTCCGGCAATGTGTAGTCGCCGAGCACGGTGCCGGTATGCAACTCTTCCATCTTGGCAATCGCCACGATCTCTCCTGCCGTCCCAACGTCCAGTGGCGAGGTTTCCGAGGCCTGCACCTCCAACAATGGTCCGAGCTTAATGCCCTTGCGGGATGAAGACGCCGTCACTGTCTCGTCTTTTTTGATCTGTCCAGAATAAATGCGAATGAAGCTGAGCTTCTGCACAAATGGATCGATACGGGTCTTAAAGATTCGAGCCACCAAAGGGCCACTGGAATCCGCTTTGATCTCGACGTCTTCACCATCTTTCTGGGCGGTGCGGATGACGTCAGCCGGTGAAAGTCCGCACGTCGAAATCGCGTCCAGCAATTCGTCCAGCCCAACTTCGGTTCTGGCCGAGCAGCAGACGATTGGGATCAACGATCCCGAGGCAACTGCCTGCGAGATTAACCTTGACAGCTCTTCCACGGATGGCAGCTGACCTTCCAAATACTTCTCCATCACAGCTTCGTCGACTTCAATGATCGACTCGATCAGCGCATCGTGAATCTCGCTGGGGTCGACCAATGCGCCTGTAGTGTCGTCGGGAACGGTGAGCGTGCTGACAACTCCCTTGAAGTCCGCGCCGTGACCGATGGGCACGTTCAAGAGCACACATCGGCCACCCCATAATTCCTGGATGTTGCCAATCAATGTGGCAAAATCGATGTTGTCGCCATCCAATTTGTTGATCACAATCATGCGACCAACGCCGGCTTCTTCCGCCTCTTGAAATACACGACGCGTGTTCACCTCGATGCCCGACTGGGCGTTGATCACGACCAGTGCATTGTCCACGCCCTGCAACGCGGCGATGGTGTGGCCGATAAAATCCGGATACCCGGGCGCGTCGATCACATTGAACCGTTTTCCGTCGTGAGTGAAATGTGTGACCGCCGACTCAATCGAGTACTTGTGCTCCTTTTCCTCGGGATCGAAGTCACAGATGCTGGTCCCCTCATCAACGCTGGGATTGGCGCTCACGGCCCCGGTCTTGACCAGCAGTCGGTCGACCAAAGTGGTTTTTCCAGTGGAGCCGTGACCGCAAAGTACAAGGTTGCGGATGTCTTCGACTTTTGCTTTTGCCATGCTGGATTCCTTCTTGGTTAGTCACAAATCGCTGCCGCGATCGCATCAGCGATGGTCAGTTTCCCCTCGTAAAGTGTTCGTCCAATAATGCAGCCAGCCACACCAATCTGACTCAAGGCGTGAACGTCGTCGGAAGTCGTCACGCCACCAGAGGCAATCACGGGCAATTTTGAGGCTTGGCGCATCTCCGCCATTGCCGCCAGATTGGGACCAGCCATCATGCCATCTTTGGCGATGTCCGTGTAGATGACGGCAGCGATCGGCTCGTCTTCGTAGCGTGCCGCCAATTCCGTCGCCATCACGTCGCTGGTTTCCAACCAACCGTCGGTGGCAACACGACCGTCACGCGCGTCGATCCCGAGCGCCAATTTGTGCGGAAACCGCTGGCACATCTCGCAAAACCACTCAGGTTCGCGCAGCGCCTTGGTGCCGATCGCCAGACGCGAGAGGCCGGCTTCCAGCCACATTTCGATCGTCGCCTGATCGCGCACGCCGCCGCCCAATTCACAGGGAATCTCGACAGCCGCCAAAATCGCTTCGACTGCCGCGCGGTTTACTTGACCACCGTCCCGAGCCCCATCCAAGTCCACCAGGTGCAGATATTGTGCACCAGCGTGGACCCATTGTCTGGCCATTTCGGCAGGATCATCGCCGAACACCGTTTCACGACCATAATCACCCTGTTGGAGGCGCACGCACCTTCCGCCGCGAAGGTCAATGGCGGGCCAAATCTGCATCGAGCAATAACCGTTTATTCTTACCAAGGCTGAACTTAGTGCGTGTCGCACAGAGGTGTAGTGTGCGCGGCGCTCTGTTTTCAGGCTTCAAGTGCCGTAAAGCCCGCTACACCTACTCCGAATGCGCTCCAGGAGAACGCAATATGCCAAATCGCCAAGGCCAATACAAGTGGCGGAAACTGCTGCGCCCGCCGCCCGAGTTGCCCCATGTTCATTGCCCGGCATCTGTCGAGACGTCACGCCGCGTGGTCGAGTTTGGTCCAGAGGTCTCGCAAATTCCGTTGTACATCATGGCCGCAATGGCACCGCTGTCAGGTCGACGCGGTAATCGGAAGTTCCGCGAAATTGCGTAGCAAATGCAGGCCGTTGGCTTGACTCTTTTCCGGATGAAACTGCGTTGCAACAAGATTGTCGCGGCAGATCATCGCGCAAAAAGGCTGATCGTAGTCCGCTTCCAGGGCGACGAAGTCGCGGTCGTGCGGCACGACGTGATAGGAATGTACGAAGTAGAAGTGAGAACGGTCCTCGATGCCCGCCAGGATCGGTACCGTTCGCACAATTCTGCCTTCGTTCCACCCCATGTGCGGCACTTTGTATTCTGGCGGAACTTCAAAGCGCACGACCTTTCCCGGTACAATCCCCAGTCCTTCGTGCTCGCCATCTTCGTAGCTGACGTCGAATAGAAGTTGCAAACCGAGGCAGATACCCAAGAACGGCTTCCCCGCGTCGATCGCATCTCGAATGGGTGCGACCAGCTCACGGCGGCGAAGTTCGGCAATTGCGTCTTGAAAACCACCAACTCCAGGTAGTACGATCCGATCCGCGTCGGCCAACACCATGGGATCGCTGGAGATTTCGGCAGTATGCCCGACTTTTTCGAAGCCCTTCTGGACACTGCGGAGATTGCCCATTTGATAATCGATAATCGCGATCATGAACGTCCCTTGAAAGATCCGCCAAGATTGACTTGTCGCTACCCAAGACAACCAACACGGCCGGCGGGTTCGCACGCCGTCGAGCATGGGCCTGGGACACCAGCATGGGCCCATTATAATCGCGCCGCGAATCGAGCGTTAGCGGGGCGATGTCAGGCAGAGGTCCCAAATCCCGCCTCGTCAGTCGCAACGTCCAGGGTCCACGTTGGTTTACCCAAAGGTGATTCTCGTTACGCGCCGCGTCAGACAAGCCGTGCCTCGACCCTGGTGCTTTGTCAAGACTAAGAATGAGGGTTGTCGAGCCTGATTGTCGCGGTTCGCTCCGCGAACCAAACGTTTTGATCGCGGAGCGATCAACGACTTTCTCGCCAGGCGACCATTCTTCTTCAACCCTAAAATCAAAAATTGACACAGCGCTAAGAACCGTCGGCCGTCTCGGGATAGATGACAATCTCGATGCGCCGATTTCGCGTACGGCCAGCTGGGGTTGCATTCGAAGCAGTGGGGCGATTTGCTCCGTACCCGACGATAAAGAGCTGTTGCGCGGGATACCGACCGCGACGTGTCAGGGCATCAAAGACCGCAGTGGATTGTGCGACACTCAATTGATGGCTGCTTGTCGCACCCGCGGGGACGCTGTCGGTGTGCCCTTCGATGCCAACGACCTGCCGAGGATAGTTTCGTGTCGTGACGCCCGCGATCTGATCCAGGAGAGTCGTCGCGGCCGGCAGCAATTGCGAAGTCCCTTGGTGGAACAACCGATCCGCCGGCAGTTCGATACGAATCACATTGTCGTCGGGATGAACTTGAATGCCCGGAATGTCAATAGCCGGCAAGGAATCCTGAAGACTGTTGTTTGCCGTGATACGTGCGCTACCGCCGCGCGTCGTGGTCGCCTCCAAGGCGGACAGCTGGCGATCGGCCTTTACTTTGGCAACTTGAAATTCTCGCAGCTGTGAGGCCGTCTCGCTCAACCGACTTCGCAACAATTCGTTTTCATCGGCATGTAATTTGGCCTGCTGGTTTGCCTGGGCGAGTTGCGTGTGCAGGTCGCGATTGTCGACATCCAAAGCCGTGGCACGTCGCCCCAAGTCTTGTAAACGGGATGCCTGTTGCTGTTCCCAGGCGGCCTGCGGTGGGACGTTCCCATTTGCCTGGGTTGAATTCAGGAACGGCCCCTGACTGTTGCAACCTGCCAGACCGACCGCCACCAGCGCGAGGGCCCACGCCATGGAATAGTGCGCAGGCATGGCGTCTTGACCTCCTTTCGTGGCGAACTTGCTGCGGACTTTCTGTTCCTCAAACCCGCGCACACAGAACCCCTCGCGCGAGAAGCGGCGGAATAGTACCAACGCCCCGAATCCGCGACAAGGCCGAAAGAGTGCAACCAGACGACAGGAATCCCTGTTTTCCGCGACTCCTGCTAGCTTACAGTACGGCCTCGCAGCAACGTCGGCCGTTACGCGCCAGCGATCATTCGGCTGCGCCCGTTACGGCCATGCGGAGAAACCGCAAAATGGTCAGCAGTGCCCACATGAGGGCCAAACCGCAAACCACCATGGCGGGGATCACCCAGCCCATGGCGAACGAACGGCCGACCGAATGGTGCCAGAGCGATCCCCATCGCAGCAAGAGAAAGAGCGTTGCGAGGCAAAGATAGGGACCAAATGCGATGTCTCGACGTCGCGTCAGAATCCACTGCGTGACGGAAATGAACAGCGCCGCCACGGGAGCCAAGAAAAAGATCACCAATGTCGCTTGCCACCCTGTGAACGCACCAATCATGCTCATCAGAGTGACATCTCCGAATCCCATCGCTTCTTGGCCCAGTGCCTGGCGACCAATGATGCGAACGGCCCAAATCAAACCACCGCCGAAGGCCATTCCCACCAGCGAAGTGAACAAGCCCTTCCACCAGGGATGACCCATCAACCACACGCCGGCGATCGCGATGGTCCCAACAACAGCCAGCACCCCAATCCGACCTGAAACCGGATGGCGGCGGATACTCGCAACAAGAAACGCACAGGCCTTCGACCAACCGCGCCGTGTCGTCCAGGTCCAGGGAACAACGGCAAAGCACGCCCCCCAAAAACAGAGCAAGCCCAACACCAATCCCCCCGTGCCATCCAGCCAATCCGGCCAAGGAGCTGGTGACGCTATGGTTAGCGTCTCCCACGAAAACGGCGGCACGGACGTCGTCACCAACGGTAGTGACCAGGGCAGCGCCCCGGCGAATAGCAACCCCGCCAAAGCACCCGGGACGGTGATCGAATCAGGAATCGTCTGCTCGTCAAAGTCGATGAACGTCGCGACGATCATCAACGAGATCAGCACCAAGTGGGCAATCAACTGGGCCTTCAGTGTCGCCGCTCCCGGCGCGGCAATGATGACTCCTGGCACGGTGTACACGCCAACCTGCTGGACTTCGTACCAATACAAGGCGGCATAACCGATCCCGACGGCCAGCTCAATCAGCAGCGGACGAATCCAATATCCTCGACCATGAATTCCTGCTTCGCGCGACAAGCCCAGCCAACCGAGAATTGGAATCCAGTCGAACCAGCGTCGTCGAGGCGCTTCTTGATGGGGCTTTGACCACGGTCCAATCGCTCGCGGGTACCAAGCCAACCGATAGATACCGCGGTTGATCTGTCCACCCACCAAGGCTCCAAGAAAGAACAGGCCAACCATCAGAACCGGCGCAGTCAATAACCAATTCACTCGAACCACCTATACCAAAATCGACGAAGATCATAGCCGCACGTCAAGCGGTGCATAGAAGTGACTGCTCAGTCATCTTCTTCACCCACCTGCCGGTCTCCCAATAAGGATACAATCTCATCGGCAAGCTGTTCAGGCGATTTCTTCGATGTATCGACTGAATAATCCGCGGTTTCCTGATAAACCGGTTGGCGCTGCGCGAGCAGTTCCTGGATTTCGGCAAATCCGCCCGCCGTTGTCAGGTCCGGTCGCCGGTTGCCCGAAACGGGATCTCCGCTGATCCGAGCGGCAAGCGTTTGGGCGTCTGCTTGCAGCCAAACCACCTTGCACGCGGACAGGATCTGGCGAGTTTCTTCGCGCAGCACGGCTCCCCCGCCCAGCGCGAGCACCTGCTGCGGGCTCTGAACGGCCTGCCGAATCACATCAACTTCCAGGTCTCGGAAGCGGATTTCGCCATCCTCGTCGAAGATCCTTCTGATCGATTTTCCCGCCCGCAATTCGATCAGATCGTCGGTATCGACGACCGTCCACCCAAGACGATCAGCCAGTAGTTTGGCGACCGTGGTTTTGCCAGTGCCCCGGTATCCAATTAGCGCCACGTTCATTGCTCACATCCTGTTGCCGAATCGCCGCCAGTCAACCACGTCACGCAATCAAGCCTTGGTCGCCCCAATCGCCTGACGGATTGCTTGGCGCATGATGTCCGTGGGTGGTTCTTCTCCGGTAAACAGTTGGAATTGAATCGAGGCCTGGCGGACAAACATATCGACGCCGGTCACCACGTGGCAGTCCTTTTCGCGAGCCTGTTTGATTAGCAACGTCTGTTCCGGATTATATACGGTATCGAACACGAGCATCGATCGGACTAGGTGGTCACCATGATACGGACTCTCGTCGACATGGGGATGCATACCGACAGGCGTACAGTTGGCCAACAAGTCGCAGCGCACCTTGTGTCGCGCTGGCCATTCCACGGCCTCACAGTGGAAGTGCTTGGCCAGTTCATCAGCTCGATCTTTCTTTCTGGCAGCGATCACGACCTTTGTGCCGCGAGTTTGCAACGCGTGAGTGACGGCCTTCGCGGCACCGCCAGCACCCAAAATCAACGCCGTTCTGCCCGTCAGATGATCGATGTCGTGACCACGACTGATATCCGCGTTGATGCTCTCCAATGCAGCACTATGGTCCGTGTTAAACGCCCGTTTTTCAAAACCATCGATCACAATGGTGTTGGCGGCTCCGATATGATCGACAGCGTTGTCCGTCTCAGTGACGAGCGGGACGATTTCTTCTTTGTGCGGGATCGTCACGCTGAGCCCCTTAATGCTCAGTTGCCGGCACATCCCCATGAAGTCCGTTAGCTCCTCTCGCGGTACGCGAAACGGAATGTAGACGGCATTGAGACCAAGTGCCTTGAACGCCGCGTTGTGGATTACCGGGCTGAGACTGTGCCCTATAGGGTCTGCGATCACGCCGTACACATCGGTGTCGACATCAATCTCATCGTACCGATAAAGATCTCTCATCTCGGTGTAACTGAATTGGCCCGGCGCCATCGCTCGTTCCTGATGAAGCGACGTGTAAGTGAAGGGTGCACCAAACTTGCCCGCCAAGATGCGCGATGGGATCCCCATCTCGCCCATGCAAAATGCGACGGTGGGAATCTCGCTTTCGCCAATCATCTGCAGCGCCCGAAGGTTATCTCGCGGACTGTTTGCCATCGTCACGATCTTCACGATATCAGGATCGGACTCGCAGCATCGGTCATGAATCTCCCGAAGATTCTCTGGCGTCTCGTCGAAGTTGTGATAACTGACAATTCGTTTGGTCTTGCCGAAGCGCGGGATGTCTGCCGCAATATCTTCTTCCAGATCAACGTAATCCACACCCTCGGCGATCGCCGAGCGCAGCAGCACGATCCGTTCCTGTTCGGTGCCTTCCCAGTTTCCACCGTCTTGCGCGCGTCTGCAGGTCACAATCACAGGACATTTCTTTTCCGCCAATAATCGCTTTAGATTGACGGTTCGTACGATGTAATCGAGGCGCAGTTCGACCAACTCTGCGCCGGTCTCGGCCAAATGACAGTATTCGGCAATCATCATCTTGTGACGACCGCGACCAATGGTGACAACAATCATGGTGACTTGAAAGCAGCTGAAATGA
>JASLRF010000184.1 GCA_030744095.1 Pirellulaceae bacterium
ACGAACATCAATCTGCCGGTGCTATTCAAGGCCTGATAAACGTGCTGGGCGCGAACCCTGGCTTGCTGGACTCCGTCGATCAATTGGAACGCGTGCGGATTACGATCTACGAACCCGCCTTCAGCATCATCGGCGATCCGGCGAAACGCGATCCGCGGACACGACAGAGCGCGGATCATTCGATGGTTTACATTATCGCCACACTGCTGCGCAAAGCAGTTCAAACGCGTCAAGTCGGGTGGCGCGAACTGATGCTTGTCCCGGATGATTACAACGATGAAAGTCTCTTCGATCCGATCACCCGGCAGCTCATGGCGCGGATCGAATTCGTTCACGGCGGTCAATCCTATGATCAACAGTATCCCGATGGAATTCCGACGACACTTGAGATTACGCACCGGCAACTAGGTACGTGTTCGAGCGGGTTGGTCATGTACCCAGCCGGACACGCACGCAATCGCGATGCGAAGTTGGAAGGGCTACTGGATGCAAAATGCCGGCGACTTGCCGACTATGGAGTTTGTGACGCCGGCGCATTGATCGAGCGCTTTTCCGACTTCGAAACCAAAACATCCGCGCAGATACGACAGCTCTATGACTTCCAGCTCGACACCCACTGAACTGTTCGGCTTGCTCAACGTCGACAAACCGGCCGGCGTTTCGTCGCGGAAGATCGTCAACGATGTGCAGCGTTTGATTCGGCCCGTCAGAATTGGCCACGCTGGAACATTGGATCCGCTCGCTACGGGAGTTCTGATTCTCTGTCTGGGCCGGGCCACGCGGTTGGTACCGTACCTTCAGCAGCAGCCCAAAGAATATGTGGCCACGTTTCTGCTGGGGCGGCACAGTGAAACCGACGATGTCGAGCAGGAAGTGATCGAGCTGCCGGATCCGCACGTACCGACGCCCCAGGAGGTTGAAGCAGCGCTACCGCAATTCACTGGCGAGATCCAACAGCGACCGCCTGCGTTTTCAGCTGTCAAAGTGGGTGGCAGACGCGCCTACAAAATGGCACGCCAGGGAAAACAAGTTGAACTCGCGGCGCGGCCGGTGACAATCTACGAAATCGTTCTGATTCAATACGACTATCCACGTATGGTGTTGTCGATGCGATGCGGATCAGGAACCTATGTTCGTTCGGTGGGCCGTGATCTGGCAGCGGCACTTGGGACGGCGTGCGTGATGTCGGCATTGCGCCGCACAGCGATTGGCGATTTTCGTGTGGAACAGGCGTGCCGTGCGGACACGCTGTCGAGTGAACTCGTGCGCAGCCAACTGCTGCCAGCCGCCCGAGCGGTCCAACAACTACCATCCGTGATGGTGGACGAATCCGAAATCCATCGTCTCCGAACGGGCCTGAGAATCACTCGCCCTACCTGCGGCCTTGCGGGTGACATTGCCGCGGTGGCTGCTGATGGACGGCTGATTTCGATTCTAACCGTCGATGGCGATCAGCTACGTCCTTCGCGTAATTTTGTCTAGAAGTCATCCGGTGATTACAACCACGGATCGCACGAATCATATGAATATCGAGTGGTTTGGATTCTCCAGCAGATAGAAAAAGGCGACCGTTCGGTCTGCCCGCATGAATTCGGCGAATACCGCTTCGCGCCAACCTGCATCTTCGCCCAGTTGGTTGATCGCGTTGTCGCTTAGCAGTGTTCGATCTCTAATTGTCGTCTTTCGCTCCGCGAAAGCACGCTCCTTTCGCGGAGCGAAAGGCGACTATCGGACAGTAATTCCTCGAACGATCCTTATGGATTCCGCACCAACGGGCCAAAAAACAGGCTGTTTAAGAACAGGCGATTCGTGCCGTACCAGAAGGCTCGCAGATTTGGATTTTCGGCGATTAGGATCGCACGGCCCTGGCCGCGCTGCACGACGACTACGCTGGCTGATCCGGCAATCGTGGCGAGGTTTTCAGCAGAGACGTAACCGGCCAACAGCGGGTGGGCTTCATAGACGACCGGCGTCGAGTAAGCATTCTGGGATGGTTCGAGAAACACGCGGTTATTGCGAAAGACGGGCAGCGTAGCTTGTGGCGCGTAGCCGTAACCAACCGGATGCGTATGGTCGACGCGAGTTTCAAAGATCGAACCTCGGACGAGCCGCAGTGCGGCATCGACGTCTGCCGCTGCGTACGGCCGACGTAACGGTGGTGTTGACACCTCATCCACGGCGGATTCGGCGACCTTGCCACGAAACGCTGTCTCGACAATTTTGTTTTTGTCGAGCCATTCGATGCTCGTTCCCGTCGCGATAATCGATCCGCCCGTCTCAACGAAGCGAGACAGCTTGGCGACCCCGGTGGATGACATCGCGTCGTAGCTTCCACTGACCAGAATCACTGCCGAGTAATCCGTCAGATCGACGCGGCTCAATTGGCGATCGGCAACCAGCGTTACCGGTATCGATAGCCGCTGATCCAGCAAATGCCACACCTCGCCCGCTTCGTAGCTGCTGCCGCCGGTCACAAGCAGTAGTTTTGGTTTGGGTACGCGCTGGAAGCTGCTGCTTCCAAGATCGATACCGTTGGGTGTCAGGCCAGTGGTGGTCGCGTGTACGGCAACACCGTCGCGGCCCGCGTCGCGGAGGATTCTGACAATCTTCGCCCGTTTCTCCGGTTGAATGCCCAGCGGGACCAGGAGAGTCCCGTGCTCAAAATGCTGCACCTGTTCCGGCCCCGTGACGAAGTCGAATGGTTCGCTGGCGACGCGCACGTTCACGTCGTCCGCGAGCAGCTGGTGCAGCGTTTTCGGAGCGTAGTAGCCGCGCCAATCGATTGCATAGGCCAGATCGGTCTTGTTGAAGCTGCCGATCTGTCGCGGAAATCGGTGACCCGAAAATACCTGCCCCAACATCGTCTTTGCAGGGATATCGGTAAGTTCCGCCGACTGAAGCTGGAACGCCAAGGCCAACGTCCAGGCCGAGACATCGTAAAAAATATTCTCGTTAAACTCAGTGCGGCGAGCGAACAGATCCTCCAAGAACCGAAACTCGGGTTGTTCCGTCGGAATCACGAACGCTTCATTTGCCTCAAACGTCTGGTCTTCGATCCGCAACCGCTGCGCCAGCCGATACGACTGGATCTGGTGTCTGGCGAGGATCTCCAGAAAACGATGCAGCCGAGCTGGATCATGCGGAGCAGCGACGACATGGGCCTTAACGCGACTCGCGCGAGCCAGCGCCAGGGCATCTTGGTAAAACGTGCGTTTGTGATCCAGCAGCGATTCGCGCAGTTCCAAGGTTGCTTGCAAACTGGACATTGAAGTGAGGAACTGATTGCGGATAGTGAAGGGGAACGACACCGGGCCGTTGACGCTCTCCTGGAGATGACCGCGCGAACTTGCTTGTTCGAATAGAATTCCCACCGAGCCGTGTAAGTCTGGGTAGGTCGATCCCTTGCCCATATAGAAATCGTCAAAACGCTCTTCGGTGTAGTAGAGCGACCCGATTCCGTCGAGTGCCGCGGCATGGTGCCGAGCAAATTGCCGCGTTAGCTTGAAGGTCCTCGAGGGTGTGAGCGGGTTGTTCCGCGCGGGCACGCCCGGCTGAAAGAAATACGTCGCGTCAGTCCCCATCTCGTGAAAATCCAAAACGACGTTTGGTTTCCAACGATGGTACATCGCCAACCGCCCTTGGCTTTCAGGATGCTGAGCTGGCAGCCAGTCGCGATTCAGATCGAACCAATAGTAATTCGTCCGGCCGCTTGGCCAGGGTTCTCGATGTTCGCGATGGTTGGGATCTGGATTCGGAACGGCGCCACGATGGTTGTTGGCCCAATGTGCGAAGCGCTCAAACCCATACGGGTTGAGGCAG
>JASLRF010000185.1 GCA_030744095.1 Pirellulaceae bacterium
CTCGAACCCGCAACCCCTTGCGGGGCGCCGCATTTCGAATGCGGTTGCTAGCCATTCGCCTACCCTCCAGGCAGTTTCTATGTTTACTCGTCTGACAGGTTTGAGGCAAGGTGGCATTTCGCAGGCGGGGCACCTGGTCGTGGTCACCGAAGCGGCGGATTGCCGTCCAGCGAGCTTCGCCGTTGTTGCCGGTTGGAAGACTCTGGCCGTCAACACCCATTGGGAAATCCCTGGCCATATCGGATGTGTGCCCGCGCGGTTTCGGTCGATACCCAAGCCGCGTAATCGTCACCAGGACCCCAAGGAACGGACAACCCTTGCATTCCGCAAAAAGAGCGGTCTCTGCGTGCCGTTCGTAGCGAGCAGCACCGTCGCGCCCGATTTGTTGGTTGGTGCGAATGCCAGTCATGTAATCCCCGAGGCAAAATGTGTGCGTTTAAAATCGTAGTGCGGCCGATGTCTCTCTTTGCGGCGCTTCGCGCAAGCGAAGAGGAGGTGTGGTTCACGCCGCGACGTTTGGAAGGAGTCTCCAAGCAGCGGAGCGTTACAGTGCGCCCAACGAGGATTCGACAGTATGCCCAACAACACCTTTCGAGTGGTCACGCGCGGTAAGGATGGATCGATCAGAATTCGAGATTACGACAACCACGAACCATTGTTGAAAATGCACACGCAAGTAGGAATTGATGATAGTAGTACTGACCTCGCGTTGCGAGGTCTGCCAGTGTTTCGAGGTTTGATCGGCCCGATGCCGGAAGAAAAAGGTGTCGTCCGTTACGAGACGCCCGATGTGTTTGAATCGCTAACCAAAGAATGGGCTGTCGCCAAGACGCCACGCAGAACCCGTCGTCGAACGCAGAAACCGACTTCGATTCAACATGTGGATACGGTCAGCCAGCCACATCGCTCCGACGGCGCATAAGCGGGTGTCGATATCGTCGTGACCCGCGGACGAACGCTGAATGCTGGTGGCCAACGCCTCTCCCCGCAACACGGGGTGTGCCGGGGAGAGGCAAGAGAATCTGTTTTATTGCCGCGCGCGAGCATTCTGGCGTTGACTAGATTAATTGAGAAGTCTCGCCGCATCTGCTGCGTGCCGTGCTCCGCTCTTGGCAATTCCGTTACAATCTGATCATCAGGAAGGTCGGCATTTTCGCAGACGCTCACTTGATGAAGTGTTCGCGCGTCAAGACGTGCCTGTTGGTGACGTTCTTATCGGGTTTCCTTCGTAGCTGTTCTTGTGGATTGGCGATGGCATGCTTGACGAAGATTCTGTTCGACGTCTACGCTGTCCGGTCAACCTCGGCAAATTGACACAGGCTGATGATGAACTGATCGACCGCGTGAACCGGTTGATTGAAGGGCGAGGTTTGTCGACACGAGGCGGTCAACCACGATATGAGCGCGTCCAGGGTGGTCTGGTTACTGACGATCGGCGGCACCTGTACCCGATCCAGGACGGCATCGTTTGTATGTTGGTCGAAAGTGCGATTGAGCTGGAGCTAGTTAATGACGCGACCAAATAGTGAATGGTCGCGTCGGTCGAGAATCTGATTGGCGGGGCGCCCGTCGGTCCAACGCGGGATAGACAATGAACGAAAAGACGATTTTCAAGCGGATCATTGACGGCGAAATCCCAGCAGACTTGGTCTTCGAAGACGAACACTGCCTGGCGTTTCACGATGTCAATCCTCAGGCACCGACACACGTGTTGGTGATTCCCAGGAAGGAGATTCGATCGCTGGACGCCGTGGCGGACGAAGATGATCCGTTGATCGGACATTTACACCGAGTGATCCGCGATCTGGCTCGACAACTGGGGCTGAGCGATGGTTATCGTGTGGTCGTCAACTGTGGTGAAAATGGCGGCCAAACGGTCGACCATTTGCATTTCCATTTATTGGGTGGCCGGCCACTCTCATGGCCGCCTGGGTAGTGCGTCAAACCAGCGTCGCTACTCCCGACTGCGATTGAAAAGCGAGTCGGGCAGACGCAACCTTGGTAGTCGATCCCAGAGTGTTGGTTTATCCGCGGCAGCCGGTTGCCCTGATGCTGCGCCCGTTCGTAGCTTCGGCGGCAAGTCCGCGACACGTGCGGCTTCCGGCGGTGGAACGTGTTCCAGCAGGAAACGGGGCCAATAGCCGTTCAGGTAAAGCTGGCATTCCATCAGCTTACCACGCTCTAATCGCGATTTCACATTGGCCACGTTTTTTTGCAATTCGTTTTGTTCATTAGGCGAAAAATATGTGTCGAAAACCCGTACCTCGTCAATCCAGACTTCCCCAGGACCCATCAGATCGAATCCGATCGAGACTTCGTTTGGTCGTTCTAACAACCGATCATCAATTTGATAGACGAACGGTCGTTGGGGTTGCCATTGAGATGGCAACGGCGGCACTGGATCGCCAGTGGGTTGTCGAGTGTGATCGTCGACATCAACGCCAAGTGGCACGGGGATATAGCTATGACGGTAGGGTTTTCCGTCGATCAGAAGGTCGACGGCAATGCGAAACGGCGGCTGTTGACCGGCATTGCGCGTGCGAATCAGCGCTTGAACGGAAAATCGGCCGGTCTTGGGGATGCTGAATTTCTTGCTCCGCACCCAACAGACAGGGGCATCGCTGGAGGCAACTTTCATATAGAGCGAATGGTTGCCTTGGGCAGCGTTGGTGGCGTCCGTGCGGACTTCGACGCCAGGATCCTTGCGGCAGTCCCAACCCGGTGTAATCCCGTTAACCGTCGGTTGTTCGAAATCCGAATTCTCGAGCCTCGCCAGCGCAACGGGCTCGTGCAGAGCGTGGATTCGGTTGCCAACGTCTCGGACGAGTTTCAGCATTTCGCTGCGCATCTCCGCGTCCGGTTTAACACTCCAATCGACCACGTTGGCATTGACGCCTCTAATCAGCACTGCTTGAAGGTCGTAAGGCTGCAACGTCACGACCCATCTGTTCCCATTAGCCGGAAGCAACAGGCGCGCAGTGCCGCCTAGTGGTAGTGGATTCACTGGCCGATTCAGTTCGACGTTCAGCGCGATTGGCCACGCCGAGTTGTTCAATGCGTATAGATAGGTTGCCTGGCGATGGTGTGCCTGACGGACAACCACAGGCGTTGAGTCGCTTGCATAAGCTGACGACGCGATCGTTTCGAACGGCACCGCGGGCAGTTCACGATAGACATGCATAAAGTCCTTGACACTATCTTCCTGGCCCAACGGGACAAGCAATCCGCCTTCGACGATGGCCTGTGCGTCAAGTCGCGCCAGACTATTTGTGAAATGGGCCCGGTTGTGGATTCCCGTCGCCGAGAAATGTGATTCGAAGCGAGTTCTCATTTTCGCCGCACCGAACGGGCTGACTGCCTCGAATTCAGGCAAACGCTGAGGTTGTGACTCGTGGAAATTCAATGCTCCAACATTCCCAGCTGACGCGAAGAATTCATCGACCGCTGGCGATTCGTTCACATTAACGTTGACGCTCTGCGAAGCCAATGAAGTCAACGGTGCCTGGCGACGACCACGCAACAGCACAATGTTGCTGTCCTCCGCCAGCAGAGACGGGACGATGCCGTGACGCAGCATTGCCTGGGAAAAATCTCCGTGATGAGGTAGCCGAGGGCGCATCTCCTCGCGTACGGGCCAACTCTCGAGAAGTTCAGCGGTAGCCAGATACAGATTTGCGTCGGCACGGCGATCGGTCAAATCAATCTGAAATTCCTGATACAGATTGGCCAGTACCTTGCTACGCCATTGCAACCAAGGTTCTCGGCTGGTCGAATTGAGTAGTCTGGCCCGATCCGCAAACCGTCTCGGTCCATTGGTCGGCATTTCGATTTTCGTCTCAGCCGCGAAACGAGTGATCGTCTTGTCGTCGAGGGCCCAGTTTTGGTTCGGTAATTGAGTAAACGTGTTGGCCCCCAGCTGAAGGCACAGACCGCCAAACGAGGGATGATGCGCGTACCGGTTCGTGAGCTCAGTAAGCACCCGTTTCATGGCATCTTGAACTCGTGAATCCAATGGATTGTAATACGGAGCCAAACCCTGTCGCGCGAGGTGGCGGGCCAAACGGCTGATCCCCTTGTGGTCTACTTCCAACAGGTCGATGCCCGCGCCGTCGGGACCAAGCGTGGCGAGGCGAGACTCGAGTTCGGGCAATGGCGTGGCAAAATGAATCGCGGGGATCAGCTTTAGACCTTGGCGGTCAAACTGTCGAAACAGCATTTCAAGCACATCCTTGCGACGCGGATCTTGGCCCGTGAAGAACAGACCACCGTTGTCGTAACGCAGTGTTGGCTCCAAGAGCTGGCTTGGATAGATCGTACTTCCGTCGCGAGCGACCGAAATGATGGCGGCGTTGTAGCCAACATGTTTGAGGTACTCTGTCAGTCGGCGTCCACCTTCATAGAACTTCTCCCAATCGTCCAACGTACGCCTGGTGGCTTTATCTTCACCAGACGGCGCGTTGAAGTTTTCAGGAAAGAACGGCTTGTCATAGTACGCTGCAACCAATCGGTTTCCGGGCGTATAGGTCGACACCGGCGGCAGTGCCGATGGGCCCGACAGAACGCGAATCTCGCCGAACAACGCAGTCCCTTCTTCGCGCCGATTCGTCAACAACAACAGCGGTGACTTTGTTCGCGGCCAGAAAATGATGCGATGTCTTTCGATTGCGGGTGCCACGTGATTGGGTCGTCGTCGTACGTCGATCCCTGAATTCAAGCCAACGGGTACGACCATTCCCGACTGATCCGGTTCGACAATGCTGATCCCCATCGTCTGATTAATGTCGTTGGGATACTCGATTTCCAGAACGTGTGGTTGGCCTGTCTGTGCGACAGGAATCTGCATCGCCCACCATTTGGTGAGCTCCGTCAGTTTGACGCCTTGATGAACACGAGTTCGCGTGTTTTCCTCGCCAAGCGGACCTTGTCTCGTGCCGGCGACTCGCGCCAGTTGTGGCCACCTCCAACGAGCCCACCAGGCTGGATTCGTCAGGTCGACTTTATCGACCTCTTCCCAAACCGGTGGACCGGCCACCGCTGCCGGAAGCTGCCGCCGACTGTCAACGACAACCAGCTGTACGCGACGATGCATCGCCTCCACGTATCGAGGAAACTTCCATTCGTGCAAGGTCACGACCAAGTCGTAGACACCTTCAGCGGTCGGCAACTTTACCTGCAGAGGACCGAACGTCGGGCTGGCACCGTTAGCATCGACCTCGAACGAAGACTCGTCTTCCCACAGAGGATCCTCAGCGTGAATCTGAATCAGTTCGACGCGACACTTTAGTTGCGTCTCCGCCGCGAATCCCAGGTACGAAGGTAGAATCTTGAATGTAAAATGTTCACCAGGAGAAAAGACGAGCGAATCGCGCTCAAATTCGACCCGTATTCGATCGCCAGGTGCTCGACGCACGACAACGCGGTTTTGTTGGTCGTCAAGCTTCGAGCTATCGACGAATTCCCGTTGCGAAGTAAACTGGCTGAATGGGAGTTCAACTGTCTGTGATTGATCCGGTTTATCG
>JASLRF010000186.1 GCA_030744095.1 Pirellulaceae bacterium
AACAATCCTATTCGCGTGATGTCCTCAAACGCGGGTGGGCGATTGTCTGTCTGGGACGTATTGGTGGCGATCAAGCGATGTCGCAACTGAAGCGATTGCATTTCCGCAAGGTATCGTCTTCGCTACTGAGATCGTGGTCAGCGGCAGCCATGATCAGGGCAGCCCGATCAGACGACGAGTTGGATGAACTGTCAGAGTTGGTCAACAGCAATCCCGCACTCATCCGGCCATTCGCAGTTGCATTCCGCCAACGTCTCATGCAAAAGGAAGACGGTGCTTCAATCGAAGCGTTACTTAAGATAGGACGTCGCTCGCATAAGCTCAAACAGGGCATTGCCAATGAGCTGTCAAAAGGGAGTGCCAAGCCAATCGTGCTCGCGTTTCTCCGAACACAGGAAAAAGCTGCACTGCTGACACTAGCTTCTCAGTATTCGGGTGCGGGGAGCCCCTTTGTTATGGAGTATTGTCATCGGCTCGAAGAGGAAGAAGGCTTCGACACCGTTGAAAGCCAATTGGTCGCGGCATCACACTCATCCGCAATCGCGCAGAGTGTCGGCAAAACAGTGTTGTCGGCTGGGTCACAACCGCTAATCCGCGTGATGCTGCAATCGAAACAACAAGACGTGCGCCGCCAGGCCGCAGGATATCTGGCGTCACTCGCCCAGTCACCCGACCTGGCAGAAGCCGTCGCCACCGACATCGTCAAAGCTCTAAAGTTTGAACGATCATCCAAACAGCCCCCTTGGCAAGGCGGGCCGTTATTTATTCCGGGGATCCAATGGCAATCAAATGATGCGCGGGTGTTGGTTGACAATCTCATTCGTTGGTACCTCTGGGCCGACGAGAACGAACTGGACGCGGTGCAGCAGCAGATTAACAACAGTCTGCTCAGCCCAATGTTGGCTCGCGTCGTCGGTTATCAAGTGCCGATTGGCTACGCAACCGTTGATTGGCTCAAGAGTTGGAAGCGTGTAGTCGGCAAGGCCAAACTCCAGAGTTTGCTCGCACAACAACAGCTTGAAGAAAAGTATGCCGAGTTGTTGGACAACTGAATCGACCCTTCCTTTCGCACGCCGGAACTGCGGATTTCAGTCGCCATTCGGTGTCGCGGCAGCACCAGCGGAATCCCCTCCGTTGGCCTCCGCCCCGCCGATCCCACACGTCGAGCCATTTGAAAATCGACACCTGCCTACTTGCGCCGGCGGCTGGCAATCGTACGGCAGCGCAGATAGCCCAGGGCGCCGCCCAACAGCACTGAACAAACCATCAGAATCGCGACACCGCCAACCACAACAATCAGGTCAAGTCCACGGGAAAGCAAGAAGAACCCGCCGATGGCTGGAACCGACAGGCCGCAGCCCAACGCCCAGGCGACGACGCCCACAACATAGTCACTGTCCGTAAGTGGGTTCGCCTGCAGCAACCACTGACGATGCGCGGCGATCACATCGATGGATCGACTGGAATCATCACGGGATACGACAACGACTTGATTGAATCCACGTCCGACGACTTTGGATGAAATACCGTTTCCCTCCAAAAGCACCTGACAGGCTTTCAAGTCGAACGCGTCTCGCTGTGAGGCAACGGTAATCTCAACGTCGCTAGTCTCAGCACCCTTTTGACCCGCCGAATGTTGCAGGCTCTTCAGTTTCGCCTGAATCTGTTCCGGCGAAAGGGCTTGTTTGTCGTTCACTCATTCTCTCCGTGGGAACATGATTAAGATTCACCTTCGGACATACAAGATCACTACCTCGGATTGTTCCGCGAGAAAAGAAGATCCGTGAGTTCTTGCCACGAACCGGCTCGTTTGAAATATGGTTCGCTCTGGCCGGTGGCGTGTGGATCGAACAGTACGCGCTCGACGCCACTGGGGAATTCGGGCTCGGCGAGAAGGTCGGGGAGGTCGTCGATGAACACGTCGCACCCCACGGCCGCGATGCGTGCCAACTTGTCGCTTCTGGTTGCCTCGAAAAAGACGCGTTCATGATCAAGCCCGTGGGTCTCATGCGTGAACCAATGTTGGGCGTCCAGCCAATCGCGGGCCGCCTGATGCATGTCGATCGCAGGTCCGATGAAGGGCTGCCTCGTGCGATGGCTAATCACGTTGACCGTCACACGTTCATCTAAGCAGCGTGCCAGGAACGCGGCCGCACCGGCAAACGGTTTCGCGCGCCGGATTTCATGACCGTACACCAGACCTTGCAGTTCCGTCCACACGTCTTCACGACCGGCAGCGCGCAGAAAACCACGTACGGCCTCTTTGGTCGGCGTCGTATCCACAGGAATCATCTCTCGCTCGACAGCCGCTTCGTAGAAGAGTCCGTCGTAACAGACGATCGTGTTGTCGAAGTCGATGCCGACAATCATCTCTACATCTCTTTCGCTCGGACTGATTCTACTCGAATGACACACCTTCGACAGGCGTCCATTCTACTCTCAAGACGACTCATAAACTGCTCTTGACGCCATTCCTACCCTGGTAGTAGAACACTCCTACCCGATTAGGAGATGGGCTCGTTCAACACCAGAAAGGAGTCGTCGTGGCAAAGAAGCACCACTTGGCCGAGTTGCAGTTGGCCATCATGCATGTCTTATGGGAGCGACGCGAAGCAACGGTTTCGGAAGTGCGGATTGCCTTAAAGCCGGGGCGGTCGCTCGCACATACGACTGTCGGAACGATGCTAGCAAAGATGGAGGAGAAGGGACACGTCAAGCATCGCAGCGATGGCCGCGTCAATGTCTACCGCGCGGCGATCCGCCAGGATCAAGTCAGGCAGTCGATGGTCACTGATCTCGCGGACCGCTTGTTCCAGGGCGATGTCACTCAGATGGTCTGTCACCTCTTGGACAGTCGTGAGATTACACCTGAAAACCTTGCCGAATTGAGGAAGTTGATTCGGCATAAGGAGAAGGAGCTGAATGATGAGTGATGCGACTGCACTCTCGAACACGTTGGCCACGTTTGCGGCGACGTATCTGTTCCACTCGACACTCTTGTTGGCGACATGCTGGATGTTTCTGAGACTCACGCGGACAACCAGCCACTTCCTCGTCGAACGCACTTGGAAACTGGCCGCGGTGATGGGCGTCATCACAACCTTGACGCACATGATGTTCGGCGCGAGTTTGACGTTCAGCTTGGTAGAGAGTCAATTCTCATCGCCCGATGGGATTGCAGATGGCAACCTGGAAGTGGGCGTTGATACCGGCGACGACCCATCGGGGTCGATTGAGAGCGTCGGCGGTGCCGAAAATGCGCTAGGTACCGGACCCGTGGCGACTCTCGATATTCCAAGTGAATCCATCGATTCAGCGGTCATCGACTTTGATCAGAGCGCAGACTTCATTCCATACCATCAGCCTCACAACGCGGATCTGGAGATCGTTGCCCACTCGCCGACGACTGGGTTGCCTCAAGCACCACAACACGCCGAGCGAGAAGGCGGCTTTCAGAGTGAGTTTCCGATGGAGCCCGCGTCGTCAGTGCTGGAAGACACAGTGGCCGCCAGCCAAGCGCTACGGGCCTTGTTGCCACGCATACTGCGTTGGGCTTCAACCGTCACTTCCGTTCTAGTGGCCAGCTATGTTCTCTTCGGCGTCACGCTGTTTGTGATCCAATCGCTTCGGATGCAAACACGATTCGCAACTTCGCGGCTGCTCAAAGATGGCCCGGCGCGTAAGGCAATTGACCGTTTTCTCAAACGCAACGGAATCCGGCGTAAGATTCGTTTGCTGACATCGACGACACACCACGAACCTGTGACATACGGACTGTTTGTTTGGACGATTGTGCTTCCTCAACACACGGAGGAGAGGCTAGGTA
>JASLRF010000187.1 GCA_030744095.1 Pirellulaceae bacterium
GGTTCGTTGTCGTAACTCTGTCGCAGGCGGATTCCCATCACTTGACCGCTCGGATGGAAGACGATCAGCGTGTCCGTCGGACCTTGGTAACCCACCACGTCGTCGGCAGTGGGTGACGTGCGAATGCACGCACCCAGTGATGCACCAGTTGAGTCAACGACATCCAAAATCACTGCGTTGTCGATTTGCGGGATCAGTTCTGCGGCATCAGGAAAAAACTGTCTTAACTCGGCGACGGAAACATCGTCGGGAAATCGTAGTGATGGGCGAATTCCAGCGAGCCGAGCACCGATACCTTCCAAGATGGCCAGACTTGTTAAGGACGCGCCACTGACGGCATCCACGCCCTCGGTCTTGCCGGCATCCAGCCAATCGCGGCCAACCAGTGCCGACATGAAGGTCTCGTCCTTGACGACATCGGCTACGTGTTCGACGGTGTCCGCACTATGGAGAACCTGCATTCCGATCACACGATCCTGGTCGTCGAAGGCAATCAACGTGTTGGTTGATCCAGCGTAGCCAACGATCGAGTCACTGAGGGGCGACGTTTGCACTACATACCCGATTGCGTGATCGTCGTTGTAAACCGTCACAGCACTGCGCTTGGTAAGTTGCGGTGAGAGAGAAGTCGCCGCGCCAAAAAACGGCCTTACGGCGGCAAGTGTGATTGGTGATTTGGCCGTTAAGGATTCGGCGTGTTGCCAAGCGACGTGCTGGTCACGGATGAGCCACACGACCAGCATCAATCCGCCTAGCCGCAGTACGTGCAACAGGACGCCCAGCCGGCGTGAGGTCGTCCTTGATAAGTCGCACATTTTCAGTCCACTCTCCAACCAGAGGAGTTCGTACAGCTTTCAGATCGTTCAGGGCTTCAAAAGTCAAGATCCAGTCATCTCTCCCTCTGCAGACTTTTTCGCTTTGGAGGTTTTGGAGAGCCTTGAACATGTCCTTCTCCCTTCGGGAGAAGGTGGCCGAAGGCCGGATGAGGGGTGGCTGATTTCATTTCGCAGTTCGCCCCCTCATCCTATCCTTCTCCCCGAGGGGAGAAGGGACTCGCTGCCGGCTTTTTCTCGTAGTCAAGAGCAAAGAAGTCTGTCTGGGAGATCGTGCAGCTTTTAAGTTACTTCGTCGCTGGCAACCACTGGACCGCGTCGGCATGAACATTGCCGCCGGATCCCGCCGTCGAAAGTGTGACCACGCTGGATTGCTCGGCCTGCAGTTCGACGTAACCTAACGAAATGAAACCATGTTCGAGTGGAGGAGGTGCCTGCATATCAATTCGAACCGTTCTTTCCTTTCCGCCCCCGGAGATACTCACTCCAACGGTGCGGCCGCGATTCTCGTGCGGTTGGTAGGCCAGACGGATTTCATAACGGCCAGCCTGTTTGGCCTTGAATGTGAAAGCAATCGAAGCCTTGCTGCCCTGCCCAGCGTAGCGATAGCCGTACAGTACATATCCCTTCAGTCCCGTGCCTTCCGTCCATTTGCCTGTGATGCTGGCCTGGCGGTCATCGACCACGACCCCTGCCAGGGTCTTGGGATCGAGTCCAGTTGGCGGGCCGTAGGCGCTCGCCACTGGGAGGTTCTTGGGCATGATGATATCGTCGAATACCGTCTTGCGGCGCGCCTGACCGGGAAGTTCCAGCAACGCCTTCAAGTCGTCCAAGTAATGCGTATAGACTTCGCGCGGCACGCAATCATGCAAGACACAGATTGATGCGGCCTTGCCAACGACTTCGCCCATCATTCCGCAGGTTTTCATGACGCGCGTCGTTCCCAGTGCGCGGTGTGTCACGCTAATGCACCGACCCGCCATGAACAGGTTGTCGATCTTGCGTGAATAGAAGCAGCGATACGGCACCGGATACCCAAATGCGCGGTCGATTCGGCGATCGTGCTCAGCAATCGAAATGAACGGGTTGTCTGGGAATTTTTGGGCATACTGTTTCTTGGGATAATGGAGATCGATCGACCAGGTGCTCGGGACACAGCCATCGGGGAATTCTCGTTTGGTGACGATGTCGTCTTGCGTGAGGATCACGTCGCCCAGCAAGCGGCGCGATTCGCGAGGCCCACCGATGAATGCGATCCAGGACAGCTTGGCATTGCGATGCTTGTCGCGGCCGTCCCGGTTCTTCATCGCATTAAAGGCACCGTACACCGCGCGAAAATTCCAGTCGCGAATCGTCTCGGCACCATCCAGAGGATCCTTATCAAACCCGCTTTCCCAGAACCACTGACCGTGATGATCGCGTGGATAGGGAAAGTCCTTCATTGCGAGGTCCAGCGCCCAGGGCGTTTCGGGGAATTCGACCGTCTGGTCCAGTTCTTCCCACGCCCACATGTTGCTCATCCCCATTCGGCCCTTGGGCGTCATCTCCCAATCTGCCTGGGCCAGGTATCCGATCGTGCCGTGGCCGGTGCAGTCACTGAAGAAGCGTCCAGACAGACGGATGTGGGCGCCAGTTCGCGTATCAAAGGCGCCCACCGACGTGATGCGGTTGTTCTCGGTTGCGACCTTGTAGGCATGGTGGTTGAGAAACAGATCGATATTCTTTTCGAGCCGCACGATCGTTTCTTTCTTGTCGTCGCCGAATTCCTCGGCCCGCCCAGGTGATTTGGTGGCGTGGTCGGCGAACTCGTCAATGATCTCGCCGATGCGAGGAAATTTGCCGCGTCGAACCATGCCCTTGGCCCACACCCGAACTTCGCTCGACCCATTGCCGCCGATCACCGGTCTATTCTGTACAAGCGCATCTTTTCAACCCAACCGTGCCGCCGAGAGTGCAGCTCCCATTCCGGAGTAGCCGCCACCAACCACGACCAGGTCATAGCCGCCTTTTTGGATGGGCTGATCGGGCAAGCCGAGCAGCTTCCGGCGCCACGCCGACAAGATATCGTTGCCTGTGGGTGGCGTCGATTCCAGATCCTTAGTGAATAGAATCGCGTCGCAGCGGCCATCGAAGCCCGTCAAGTCATGCAAGCCGAGACGTATCTCCGTTTTCGTCAATTCGATCTGGCCACCGTCGTGCCAGATCCACCGGGCACCGCGCGTCCCGAATGTCTCCTTCAGCGGTTGGCCATCGACCAGCAGTTGGAACCTTCCTGGCTGACCAGGTGCCTTCCAGTGCGCCACCCAGTCTTTGGTGCGGACCCAGACTCGGTATATTCCCGTTGACGGAAACTCGACATCCTTCGTGGCATCCTTGACCGGGCGACCCATGCCATGTGCCAACAGATATGGCGACCCCATTGTGTCGATGAACTGTGTGTCCAGCATCCAGCCACCGTGGTCGCCAAAGCTCTCGGCTTCAACCAGCAGCTGATCGGCTGCATCCGCCGTGGTCACGCAAATTGCTAAACATGCCGCAATAAATCCGCCGCGTAAACTCATTCGTTTATCCTCGTTTGTGATTCGCCCCACGCAGTTGCAGGCTATCTCAAGCTGACAAGAGTTTCAATTGGCAGATCGAATTGTGTGTCGGTCGGTCTGCCGGATGGGGGCGGGAGTCTTTTTCGGTCACCGTTTTCTACCATGCTCATGCAGGATCGTCCGAAAAAGACTCCCGACCCACTCGCCGCCGTTGCCATCGGTGGTGGACAATATCAATCTACCATGATCGTCCCGAGAAGGATCGCCGCGATTGCGATTCACGTCTTCGGAAGACGAACTTTGGTTCGTTGACACGCGCCCTGAACCGCGCTAGAATTCGGCTTCAAAGCCCCGGTTTCAGCGATGTTCTTGCTACGCGGAGGAGAAGGCGAATGTCCGAAAGTTCCAGCGGCCAAATCGACTCGGTCATGACCGAAAAGCGGCTCTTTCCGCCCAGTGACGAGTTTTCGTCACACGCTGCGATTGGGTCGATGGAAGCCTATCAGACGCTGTATGACGAAGCGAAAGCCGATCCGGAAGCGTTCTGGGCCCGCCTGGCGAAGGAGGAACTGCATTGGTTCGAGCCCTTTACCAAGACCCTTCAGTGGGAAGCCCCCTTTGCCAAATGGTTCACTGGTGGCAAGACGAACGTTTCTTACAACTGCCTGGACGCGCACTTGGATACAGAGCGCCGTAACAAGCCGGCCATCGTCTGGGAAGGCGAACCCGGCGACCAGCGGACGCTGACGTACGAACAGCTGCACCAGGAAGTTTCGAAGTTTGCCAACGTGCTGAAGACGTTGGGTGTTGGCCAGGGCGACGTCGTTTCGATCTATATGCCGATGACTCCCGAGTTGGCGGTTGCGATGTTGGCCTGTGCCCGATTGGGTGCCATCCATTCAGTTATCTTTGCCGGCTTCTCTGCCGAAGCGATTGCCGACCGTAACAACGACGCCAAAGCAAAGCTGCAGCTGACTGCCGACGGAGCCTGGCGGCGCGGCAAGGCGTTGCCACTGAAAGAGACAGTAGACGAAGCACTCTCCAAGTCACCGACCGTCGAAAAGTGCGTGGTGTTGCGTCGCGTGGAAAACGACGTTGCGATGCAGGAAGGACGCGATTTCTGGTGGCATGACCTGATGGACACAGCTTCGGCCGATTGCCCCGCCGAACCGGTCGATAGCGAGAATACGCTGTTCATTCTCTACACCAGCGGTTCGACGGGGAAGCCCAAAGGGATTCGACACACAAGCGCGGGCTACAACCTGTTCGCCAAGAAAACGTTCGAGTGGGTCTTTGACTACCGCGATGAAGATATCTTCTGGTGCACGGCCGACTGTGGTTGGATCACCGGCCACAGTTACATCGTGTACGGTCCGCTCTCGGCTGGTGCGACCGTAATGATGTACGAAGGCGCGCCCAATTGGCCAGAGGAAGATCGATTCTGGTCGATCGTAGATAGATACAAAGTCACTGTGCTCTACACCGCGCCGACGGCCATTCGCGCCTTCATCAAGTGGGGCGATCATCACGTTGAAAAACACGACTTGTCCAGCCTGAGATTACTGGGCACAGTTGGCGAAGGGATCAATCCGGAAGCGTGGATGTGGTACCACGAGAAAATCGGTGGCCAGCGCTGTCCAATCGTCGACACATGGTGGCAGACGGAAACCGGCGGCATCATGATGTCGCCTTTGCCGGGCGCGATTCCGACGAAGCCGGGTAGCTGTACCAAGCCGGTGCCGGGTGTCATTCCCTCAATCGTAGATGAGAACCTGGATGAAGTACCAGCCAATCACGGTGGAATGCTCTGTGTGGCGCACCCGTGGCCGGGGATGTTGCGTGGGATCTGGCACGACGACGACCGTTATGTCGAACAATACTGGAGTAAGGTTCCTGGCAAATATCTGACCGGTGACAATGCCCGTTGCGACGACGATGGCTACTATTGGATCATGGGTCGCATCGACGACGTGATTAACGTTTCCGGGCACCGGCTGAGCACGATCGAAGTCGAAAGCGCGCTCGTAAGTCACCCGAAAGTTGCCGAATCGGCCGCGGTCGGTCGTCCTCACGAGCTCAAAGGCCAGGCGATCGCGGTTTTCGTGACGATCAAAGGCGGCGAAGAGCCGTCGGAAGAGCTCCGCAAAGAACTTCGCCAACATGTGCGGAAAGAGATCGGCGCGCTGGCCTCGCCCGATGATATTCGTTTTACCAGCGCCTTGCCCAAGACCCGCAGCGGAAAGATCATGCGCCGACTGTTGCGAGACATTGCCGCCGGCAAGGAAGCTGCCGGTGACACGAGCACACTGGAGGACTACAGCGTTCTGGCGAAGCTGCGTGACGACGAAGAGTAACGGGCGGGAGCCCAGTGCGCTTTGTGTCAAGTTTCAATTTGAGGGTAGTGCGAGGGCATCATGCGTACAGCGCATAGACAGCGACCACACGACCGTGAGATCTGATCACCTAAAATATGGGAACGACCTCATCGCCGTGGAAGTGCCGATGCGTGATACTCAGCTGCGCATTCGTTAACGCACTCGCCAATTATTTGGACGCGCTTCCTTCGTCGGTTGCTCCACCTTCTTCGGACGTTCCGCCTTCTTCGGAGGTTCCTCCTCCTTCGGACGTTCCTCCCATCATCTGCTGCTCGTAGTCAGGGCTATCGTAGAGCTGTTGGGTTTCAGCTTCAGTTGAAGGTGCCTCACCTCCACTACATCCAAAGCAAAAAAGCAGGCCAGCCGCCAGAATTCCAAAACGCAATATGTCCCTCACCGCTAACTCCTTCGCAAAAGGTCCAAACAACGATTCCTGTACTTCTGCACTAATGATAATCTCCCTCTGCCGCTCTGCCGAGCCACCCATGCTTCAGGGGGGCTTTAAGTCAACTTAGCGGATCAAACGCGAATCTCAACTAAGAAAGTGAAACCAAATGAAGCTTGATTCCAAGAAGCCGATCAGTTTTAATCGAATTGTAGATTGGTTTTATCTCAATCATTGTCACCTCATTACTTATTGTGGGAGTTTTGGCTCATGGTTAATCGGAGTTCGTCTGGCCATGTTCGGCGCGGTTTCACACTCGTCGAACTGTTGGTGGTCATCGCCATCATAGGTATTTTGGTTGCTTTGTTGTTGCCCGCCGTTCAAATGGCACGCGAGGCGGCACGTAGGATGAGTTGCGGCAACAATCTCAAGCAATTGGGATTGTCTCTGCACAACTACCACGACACTTACAAGTCGTTCCCGCCTGGTGCCCACGGCGTTGCCCAGCGGTCGAATCGCCATTGGGGCTTCTCGTGGTACGCCCACATTTTGCCGTTCATCGAACAATCAACGATGCATGACAAGTTGTTTATTGGGGGAAATCACCCAGGTTGGGCTGATAGTGGAGTGTCCGCTGGTCAAGTAAATGGTAGGACATTCAACAATCAAAAAATCGACTCCTTTCTCTGTCCATCGAGTCCCTTGGAAGCTGTTGGGAACGTGGGGAGGGGGGGGATGAATCACACTAAGCCACAGTATATTGGTATCTCGGGCTCGGCGAGCGGAAATTCTCGGAGTCAGCCGCCACAATTCAGCCACAGTTTCAGGAGCGGAAATCATCAGCGCAATTGTTGTGGCTGTTGCGGAAGTGTCACCGGGGGCGGTGTCACGGCCAACAATGGTATCCTGATTGGACACGGGTGGGGAGGAAAACCGATTGGAATGGCTGTCGTCAAATTCGCAGAGGTAACCGACGGCACGTCAAACGTGATGGCAATCAGCGAAGCTGGTGATTGGTTTTATCAAGGCAATGGTACGAAGGTGCGGGTCAACAACCACCACGGTTGGTTGATGCCAAAGAGTCGGTTACTCCAGATTTGTCTTT
>JASLRF010000188.1 GCA_030744095.1 Pirellulaceae bacterium
CTGTTCCATCCAGTACAGACCGATCCGATGGCCGCGTCCCCAGATCAGGTCCGCGTCACCGTCCGCATCGACATCGTGCACAAAGATTGGAAGGCCGCAGTCGCGGTCGAGGGCAAAATCAGGATGCCAGATCCAACGCTCTCGCCGCCGGTCAACGGGCGCTTCCAGCCATCCGCGCGGGCCAACCAAATCACGACGACCATCGCCATTGATGTCCCCGGTGCCAATTCCGTGGCCTGCAATCTCGCCCGGCAGATCGTGACGGACCCATTCAGGCTTTGTATTGGTCGTGCGACGCACTTCCCACCAAGCGGCGAATTTCAAGCCGTTGGGCAAGACGTCCATTTGACCATCGCCGTCAATATCGACGAGTCGCCCGGTTTCCATCGCCCCCGGTTCGGCGATCACATGCTTGGTCCATGTTCCAAGGTCCTGGCCTGGATGTTCGACCCAGTACAACGACTGGCTGCGGTAGTTCACGCTGACGATGTCCAACCAACCATCGCCGTTGACATCCATCGATAGATTCGAATAGTCGTCGAACCGCCCACGAATCGTTTGCACGTCACGAACTCGATGACGCTTCCAAGACGGGGCCTCGTACCACCACCCGCCGGAAAAGACATCCAGTCTGCCGTCGTGGTTAACGTCCAGCGCGGCGCAAGCAGGATACGTCGAGTCGACATTGAGCGCGTGCAGGCGAAAAGCCGGCTCGGTGGCGGAAACTTGGGTGATGGTGCCCAGCCCTGAGATGCCCAAAACTGAGATCAGCACAGCGTAGATGACAAACAGAAGACTCGGAGTTCTGCGCATGTCGACTCCTTGGTACGGTTGGGCAATCGGTTTCCAATCGAAACCGGTCTGACTAATATACTCCTGAGCGTTCCGGCCATGCCACTAAATGAGACCCTTCGTGCAACTGGAATGCGTTCGTTTTCTTCCTCTAATGACATGCGGTAAACCTTTATTTTCCAGTTACTTAGAACCTGCATAGCGCCACCTTGGTTGCTGAATCTCGCTAGCTTCGCTATCATCCCGCCAGCCCTGGAAAGTCGTAACGTCTGCTTTGCGGAATCTTCACGGAAGGTGAACCAGAATGAGCACCATTGGAAAGTTGCTCGGGCGATCTCCGTTTAATCTGCTGCAACGCCATATGGAGCAGGTGGCGAAGTGCATCGCCAAGATGTCGGAGTTGCTGGATTCTTTCGAAGCCGGTGATTGGGAGCTAGTCGAAACACTTGCCACCGAAGTGTCACGGCTTGAGCACGAGGCGGACCAGATCAAGGACGACATCCGCAATCAGTTGTTACGGCGGTTCTTCATGCCGATCAATCGGAGTCATGTGCTTGAGATCCTCTCGATCCAAGATGGCTTGGCGGACGCAGCTGAAAATGTGGCGGTCTTGTTGACGATCAAGGACATCGTTGTTCCGGAACAGATGCTCGAAGATTTCCACCGATTTCGTGAGCTGAATGGCAGCGCCTTTCAGCTGGTCCAACAGATCGTCAGCGAACTTGACGAACTGCTAGAGACCGGTTTCGGCGGCAGTGAGGCGGAGAAGATCAGGAACCGCGTACGCGACGTCGCCTACGCGGAACACCAGGTGGACGTGCTCCAAAGGAAACTCCTCAAGGTGCTGTTTTCGGATGCAGCGGCGCTGTCGGCTGCAGACTTGAATATGTGGGTCCAATTGGTCAAAGAGCTGTCCAGCATTTCCAATATGGCGGAAAACTTGGCGGATCGAATGCAGATGACATTGGACCTCAAGTGATGAACGCGACCACTACCTGCTTGTGTGCCGCTCGGAGCAAGCATCCATCAACCTTCTTTTCGGCGTCGGTGCGGAACACGTCTCAACCTCGCTCAATGCTAACTCGCCTCATGCTTTATTTCTGGGTAATTCGACGGAGCTCGCCATGACCGGCGTGGAGATCGCACTTCTGATTCTGGTCCTGGTGTTCGGCTTTTTTATGGCCTGGAATATTGGTGCCAATGATGTCGCCAACGCCATGGGGACGTCCGTCGGATCAAAAGCGCTCACCTTGAAAAAAGCGGTCGTCTTGGCGGCTGTATTCGAGTTTCTGGGTGCCTATCTGGTCGGCGGAAATGTCGCCGACACGGTACGCAAAGGGATCTTTGATCCAATCGTCTTGGAAACCATTTATCCAGCTCCAGGCGAAGCGGCGCTCATCTTGGCTTGTGGCATGATTGCGGCCCTGATGGCGGCGGGAACCTGGTTGATGATTGCGTCATTTTTTGGTTGGCCCGTGTCGACCACGCATTCGATTGTCGGTGCCGTCGTTGGCTTTGGATGCGTCGCATTGGGAACAAGCCAGATCGCGTGGTCGAAAGTCACGTTTATTTTCGTGGGTTGGGTCGTCTCGCCGTTGCTCTCGGGGGCAGTGGCGTATTTGCTGTTTCGTTTCATCCTGCAAAAAGTGTTTTTTCGCAGAGACCCGGTACGTGCCGCCAAACGGATTGCGCCCTACCTGGTGTTCCTGGTCTTGATCGTGCTGATCGGCGTGGTCACGTTTAAGGGGCTGAAACCATTCTGGAAACAACATGACATTGATCCCTTCGACACCAAGCCGCTGATCATCATGTGTGGCCTCTCATTGTTTCTGGGGCTGGTCGGGATGTTCTTCACGCGGCATATCGTACACGACATCAAATCCGCTCAGGACGAGGGCGAAGGGGAGCCGGACGAATTGTATTCGAGCGCGACTGTCTCCCGCGGTCTAACAAAAGCGACGATGCACTTGCGTCGTGTTCGCGATGCAGCCATCGGTCCGATAAACGAGCGGGCCGTTGCGCTCCTTGAAGAACTTGAACGGTTGCACGGCGAAATTCGAGACAAGGTTCAGTACGGTACGGACTCTCAAGAGTTGCAGAAAGTCGAACGTATTTTTGTTTTTCTCCAGATTCTGACTGCTTGCTTCGTCGCTTTCTCGCACGGTTCCAATGATGTCGCCAACGCCATCGGACCTCTGTCTGGTGCCTTCCAGGCCGTCATGACCGGCGAAGTGGTCATGAAGAGTGGCGTCCAGGGCTGGGCGCTCGCACTCGGCGGAACCGGAATCGTGCTGGGGTTGGCAACCTGGGGGTGGCGCGTGATTCGAACAGTGGGCGAACGCATCACGGAATTGACACCGAGTCGCGGATTCTGTGCGGAGTTTGCCGCGGCGATTACAATCTTGGCGGCATCCATCCTTCCAATTGGCCTGCCCATCTCGACCACCCATACACTTGTCGGCGCGGTGCTTGGCGTTGGCCTCGCACGAGGTATCGGTGCCCTGAATCTCACGACGATGAGGGATATCGTGGCAAGTTGGTTGATTACGATCCCTGCGGGCGCGATCCTCTCAATCATCTTCTATTTCTTGATCAAAACGTTCGTCTTGGACCTGGGCCTCTTTTCCAGGTAGTCAAGATCGGCAACATGGTCTTCCATTCTCCGGAGGTGCCGCGGTTTATTCTGACGGGCGGTTCGACGTGGCTCAATGCGATCGGCGGCAGGGCAGGGCGGTTCGAAGAGGAAGTGTTGCCTCTTGCGAAACCGCACTGGATCCCAGGCAAAATACGCTCGCGTTCACAGAACATCGCGCGTTAACGGATATCGAGTTTCAGCGATAAACTCACGGCCTCTCCACCAACAGCGAGTGTTATTGATGCACCAATCCTGCGCCGATTCGACACCTCGACGCGTGCCTACGCCTGGACGTATACTGAGTAGCTTGATTATTCTCGCCACGACGCGGCCAATTCCCGTCGTTCCCAGTGGCCAACTTAGAGGAGATGGATACGGTGATTGAGACTTTGGCTCTCGTCGGCGCGACCGGCGCCGTGGGAAAGATTGTTCGGAACTTGCTGGAACAGCGAGAGTTTCCCATGCAGCGAATCAAGTTCCTGGCGTCCGCGAGGTCCGCGGGGAAACAGATCACTTTCCAGGGCCAGTCGCATTCAATCGAAGAACTTTGCCCCGAAGCATTTGAAGACGTCGACCTGGTGATCGGTAGCACCCCTGACGATGTTGCCGCCGAATTCGTCCCTTGGGCCGTCCAGCGCGGTGCCATTGTTGTCGATGAAAGTGGCTACTGGCGAATGGAAGACCATGTGCCGTTGGTGGTGCCTGAAATCAACCCGGAGGCCGCCCGCAACCACCAGGGGATTGTCGCCAGCCCGAATTGCTCGACCACGCAGATGGTAGTGGCAATGAAGCCCTTGCATGATGCCGCTCGCATCCGTCGCGTCATCGTCAGTACATATCAAGCGACCAGTGGTGCCGGCGTGGTCGGTGAACAAGACCTCGTCCAGGGCAGCCGCGCGGCACTCGATGGCGAGGCCTACGACTACCAGGCGTTTGCCCATCCGATTGCGTTCAATCTCGTGCCGCAAATCGGCAGCCTGAAGCAGGACGGCTACACATCCGAAGAGATGAAAATGGTCTGGGAGACACAGAAGATATTCTGTGATGATTCGATTCGTGTTTGTCCGACGTGCGTGCGAGTTCCCGTGACGAATTGCCACAGTGAGAGCATCTTGGTCGAGACGGAACGTAGAATCGGTGTCGCCGAAGCCAGGCAGCTCTTTACCGAATTCCCAGGCATTACCGTGGTGGATGACTTGGCAGCAGGGCGTTACCCAATGCCACTCGACTGCAGTAACAACGATGGCGTCTTTATTGGTCGGATTCGCGAAGATCTATCTTGTGACAATGGTCTGGCATTCTGGTGCGTGAGTGACAATCTTCGCAAGGGTGCCGCGACGAATGCGGTGCAGATCGCCGAGTTGTTGTGTCGCCAGGCAACGTGACAGCGAGAACTCTCTCACAAGCCGATTCAACCAGGACAGGACCTCAGACGATCATACTCCAGCCCTAGATCGTCGATTCTCATGCGGTGCTTTCATCTCACGGTGGCGTACGATGGCACGGATTTCTTTGGCTGGCAATGGCAGCCGGATCGTCGCACCGTCCAGGGCGCATTGGAGGAGGCGATTCAGCGTGTGACCAGCGAGAAACTGAGAGTCGCCGGTAGCGGCCGAACCGACGCGGGTGTGCACGCGTATGGACAGGCAGTCAGTTTCACTTCATCAACTCGCCTTGAGGCCGATGTGCTGTTGCGTGCTCTCAATGCCAACCTGTCACATGACGTCCGCGTCGTCAACGTGACAGAGGCATCGTCCGATTTTTGCGCGATGCGGACATCGACGGGCAAACGATATCGCTATTTGATCTACAACGCACCGATTCCGGACGTATTCTCCCGGCAACGTGTGTGGTTCGTTTACGATCACCTGGATGTCGACGCGATGCGCGACGCCGCCCGTCGCCTTGTCGGTCGACATGACTTCAAATCATACGAAACGTCCGGTTCGCCGCGGGTTGGCACGTGTCGGACGATACGCGACTTGACGGTGTCGCGAGGGCCGCATGGCATCGACCAGAATCGTATCATGATTGAAGTGGAAGCTGACGGATTTCTCTACAACATGGTACGAAACCTGGTCGGTACGCTAGTGGAAGTCGGCAAGGGGAAGCAGTCAGTGGAGTGGCCTGAAGAAATCCTGGCCGCGCGCGATCGCCGCCTGGCTGGCCCGACGGCGCCCCCGCAGGGGCTTTATCTACTGCAGGTTTTCTTTCCTTCACCTACGCACTGAACAACCAACAACCCGCCCCGAAAAGACTCTTTGCTCATGCGCATCGCCCACGTGATTACGCGAATGATTGTTGGCGGCGCGCAAGAGAACACGCTGTTCACGTGCGAGGATCTGATCCGCGATCATGGCGACGAAGTTTTGCTGATCACTGGTCCCGCTTTGGGGCCCGAAGGCAATCTGCTAACCGGGCAACGCGGCCGGATCGTTCCGCAATCTGTCGTTCCCAGCCTGCGTCGCGCAATTCATCCTGTACGCGATCTGCGCGCCTATTGGGAGATCAAACGCCAATTGCGAGATTTCCGACCGGAGGTCGTGCACACGCACAGTGCCAAGGGAGGCATACTGGGACGCACGGCGGCCGCGGCGCTGGGAGTTCCTGCAATTGTTCACACCGTGCACGGGGCTCCATTTCACGATTTTCAGAGCAGGGGGGCCCGGTCGTTTTTTCGCCTGTGTGAGAAGTTTGCTGCACGACGTTGCCACGCACTGATCAGTGTCGCTGATGCGATGACCGAGCAACTGGTTGAAGCCGACGTTGCGCCACGCGACAAGTTCACCACAATTTACAGCGGCATGGATGTTGCTCCACTGTTGAACGCCGATGCAGAGCGTCTCGCGACGCGTCGCGAACTTGGGTTCGACACGGATCATGTGGTTGTCGGCAAGATCGCCAGACTTTTCCATCTGAAGGGCCACCAGTACTTGATCGAAGCAGCAGCGTTGGCGGTCAAGGATTGTCCAAGACTGAGGTATCTCTTGATTGGAGACGGCATCCTTCGAGCTGAGCTGGAAGCGAAGATCGCTGAGGCAGGGCTGACAGCATACTTCCGTTTTACCGGCCTCGTTGATCCACAACGCATCCCAACACTCGTTGGAGCAATGGATGCTTTGGTGCATTGCAGTCTCCGCGAAGGGCTTGCCCGGGCATTGCCACAAGCGTTGATCGCCGGAAAACCCGCGATCAGCTACGACATCGATGGCGCACGCGAAGTCATCGTCAACGGTGAGACCGGTTACCTGTTGCCCGCTCGGAGCGTCGAGCCGCTGGCGGAAGCACTGGTCGACGTCGCCTCGAACGACCAACGCCGGCGGCAGATGGGCCAAATTGGCCGTGAGCGCTTCACCGAGCAATTTCGGCACGAAAACATGACGGCACAGATCCGCTTGCTCTATCAGCGGCTCGTCCAGAACCGATGATGTCGCGGGCCAAACTGTCGACTGTGGGCCGCC
>JASLRF010000189.1 GCA_030744095.1 Pirellulaceae bacterium
GCGAGAAATTCACGATCCAGAAAGGCACTAACCCACCAATTGTCTTCGAATTCGACAACAATGGTATTATCGATACCGGCAATGTCCGAGTCAGTTTCACCTTTTTCAGTACACAAGATGACGTAGCCGCTGCTATCTCGCAGGCTATCCGTGGCGAAACGTCGTTGGATTTGGTAACAGAGGATCTAGGCGGTGGGGCGGTTTTGCTCCGCGAGCCAACGGCTCGAGTCGACTTGTCACAAAGTCCTGGAATCACCCAGACCGGACTTTCCGACGGCCAGGTGTTCTCAATTGACGATGGCAATCGCATCGTGACCTTCGAGCTTGATTCCAACGGGCTTAGGACGAATGGAAATCCGGCGATCGGCATCAACGACAACCACACGTTGCAAGTGCCATCTTCTGGTGGCGGGATTAACGGGATCGCTGACGGTGATCTGTTCTCGGTTCGCAACGTGGCCACGAACCAATTTGAAGTCTTTGAGTTCGACAAGAACAACGTCTTCATCGATAACGACTTGGACATGTTGCCTGACTTCCGCCTGATTCCAATTTCGGACCTTAGCACGCGGGAGCAAGTGGCGACACAGATCGTGGTTGCCCTCGAAAACGCCGGACTGGGTGTCGCGCCCAGAGACCTTGGCGCCGGCGTCGTCGTGCTGGAAGGCACAACACCTGACATCACGCTGGACACAACTGGTACTCCGAACCTCAGTAACGGAACTCAAGCTCGTACGCTGGATGAAATCTCGCTGGCCGTCGTGGAGGCGATGCAGTCCTCTCCTCTCGTTCCAGCCGTCAACCCAAGGTATCTGGACAACGGCGTCATCGATCCAGGCCAATCCGCCAATCACGAGATATCGACCAGCCACTCCAACATCGACATCTTTGGTGACCCCGGTGCTGTCATCGACGGCCAGACGTTGATTGTCAGCGACGGTGGAACGGTCAGGACGTTTGAATTTGATTTCGACGGAAGTATCGCGGCCGGGAATGTGCCAATCGATCTGGACTACAACTTCACCATTCAAGTGCCGGCAGCCGGTGGTGGCGGCGGTGGAATTCAAGATGGCGATCGATTTGCCGTCCGCTCTGGACCTGGCTTGGTCGACACAATCTTCGAATTTGATTCCAACGGCGTTCCCGATGGCGGAGCCACGATTATCAGTTTCACGGAACTCGACAATCAGGATCTGATGGCCGATCATATCCGCGATGCGTTGGTGAGTCTGCAAGCCAGCAACCTCGGAAATGGCCGAGTGCTTCTCAACTTGGACGGGACGCTGCCGGAAAATCGAGTCGATACGTCCGGTTCGCAGACCCTATCTCACTTCCTTAATGATGATGTGGGCAAAGTAGTTTTTGATGCCATCCAGAATGCGTTCGGGCCTGATATAACAGTCACCAACTTGAAGAGCGATGGCCGTATCCACATTGACGGCGGCGCCAGTCACAACGTGGATTTATCGTCGAGCAGCCTATTCAGCCCTGGTCGACTTCCCGCTGAACTGCTGGCACTGGGAGGGACGAACATCGTCGACGGTGATTCGTTTGTCGTGGGTGACGGCAATCGGACCGTGACCTTCGAATTCGATCAAACCTCGCTTCGCAACGGCGTAACGCAAGGCAGCGTTGCGATACCCTTTGCCAAAGCGCCGGAGGTGCCGACTAGCGCTAAAGACGTTGCTAAGGCGATCGTCACCGCCATCGATTCGCAGAACCTATCGATCACTGCCACGGCTTTGGCCGATGGCGGAACCCATCCGGATGGCCTGATCCACCTTGATGGCGATGATGAAGACGGCGTGTCGTTCTCCGGCGGACTGATCCAAGGCACCAAGACGGAAGTTACCGTTACAGCATCCGCCCCCGCCCTCTTGGATGCCTGGATCGACTTCAACCAGGACGGAGATTTCAACGACGCAAACGAGCAGGTGTTCTATAGCCGACCTCTGGCAGCTGGCGCCAACATTTTGAGCTTTGTTACTCCCACCAGCGTACCGCTAGGAAGTAGCACGGCTCGATTCCGGCTAAGCAGCCTGGGCGGATTGCGCCCCACCGGCTTGGCCGCGGACGGTGAAGTCGAAGATTACTCGATCGGGATTATTACCAACGAACCACCATCGGTCGCCAATCCGATCGGAACCCAGAACGTCAACGAGGATGCTCCCGACACTGTCATCGATCTCTCGAACGTGTTCGCGGATCTTGACATCGGCAACGGCAACGGCGATCATCTGCGACTTCGCGTCACGGACAACACCAACCCGATGCTGGTGAATACCTCATTAGCGCAGACCGGGACGCTTCTGACTTTGGATTATCTTGATCACCAAAACGGTAGCTCCGATATCACAATCGAAGCGACTGACCAGGGTGGCGAAACGGCAAGCGCGACGTTCCGCGTGAATGTCGCGCCGGTGAATGACGCACCTTTCGTCGTCGCACCATTCGGTTCGCTCACAGTCAACGAAGACGCTCCTGACATGATCGTCGACATGTCAACCGCATTCGACGATGTCGACATCTTGACCAACAGCGACTTCCTGACGTTTTCCATGTTGGCTAACGACAACCCGACTCTGGTGGTGGCCACGCCAGTTGATGCCTCGCCGGCCATCGATACGATGTTGCTTCTGGAGTTCCAAGGTGATCAAAACGGCATTGCCAACATTACGGTTCAAGCCAGGGACCAGAACAATGCGACTGTGACGGACACTTTGGTCGTCATTGTGAATGCCGTCAACGACGCGCCGACTCCAACCGACGATTCGACGGACACCACCGAAGACAATCCGATCACGAGCCTCAATATTCTGAACAACGACACCGATCCCGACGGCGATACGTTGACCATCGTCGGCATTAATGGCACCAACAATCTGATGGGATTCAGTGCCAATGGTGCCGCCGTAACGCTGGATGCCAATGGTGACCTGCAATATGACCCGCGAGTCGCGGCCGCCTTACAAGCCCTGTCAGTCAACGAAACACTTGACGATACGTTCACATACTCAGTTGGTGATGGTGCCTTGCAGGCTGAGGCAACCGTTACCATTACCGTCACTGGGATAAACGATGGGCCGGTCGCGATGAACGATCAGGCCACAACCGACAAGGACCTGACGACCGACATTTCTGTCTTGAACAACGACACGGATGCCGAGGGTGACAGCTTGTTCGTGACCCGCATCGAAAGCTCAGCTGCCACAGTGGGGCAACCTGTCCAGCTTACGTCGGGTGCTCTAGTCACGCTCAATGCGGACAACAGTGTGACGTACGATCCCAACAGTCGCTTCGACAGTTTGAACTCGGGTGAATCTACGATCGATACGTTCACCTACACGATCGACGACGGTAACAACGTACCTGCAACGGCTGTGGTGACGGTTACGATTCTTGGCCCCAATACACCGCCGATTGCCGTCGATGATACGTCATCGACCGACGAAGAAACGTCGATCACTATTAATGTGCTTGCCAATGACTCGGATCCTGACGGCCAAGCTATCAACCTGGCGAGCATCGACACCACCAACACCCTGGGCGGCGTGTTAATCAACGGAAACACTGTCCTCTATGACCCGAATGACCAATTCGAGGCTTTGGGAATTGGCGAGACCGCAACCGACAAATTCACTTACACGGTGACCGACACCCAAGGCGGAGAATCGGTTGCAGCAACCGTCACCGTAGAGATTCGTGGTGTGAATGATCCGCCAATCGGTGTGGCTGACGGATACAATGTGATCCAAGGTTCGCGATTGACAGTAACCGACCAAGATGGAACCTCGACTCCGACGAACATCTTGGACAATGGCCTGCTTGTCAACGACATCGATATCGATGGGGACACGCTAAACGCCATCAAGCTGGCTGATCCACAAAATGGTACCGTGGTAATCAACTTGGACGGCACTTTCGTCTATACGCACGATGGCGGACCGTCAACTTCGGATACGTTTACTTACGAGGTGAACGACGGGAACGGCGGGGCAGATACTGTCACCGTCGCGTTGACCATCGTGCCACGGCCGCCGTCCGTCTGGCAGAATCCGAGCAACCGTTTTGATGTCAACGACGATGGCTTCTGCACGCCAATTGACGCTTTGCTGGTCATCAATCGTCTGAACACTATCGGTCCCGGCGAGCTGCCCAATCCGGCCATTCCGCCAAACGCGCCACCGCCGTTCTATGATGTCAACGGCGACGGATTGGTCACCAGCATCGATGTGCTGCAAGTGATCAACAAACTGAATGCGCAAGCTGGCGGAGAAGGCGAGGCGAGTTCGAATCTTAGCTTGCTGGCCGAAGGGGAAGGGAACCAGATTCTTGCGTCGCCCACCAACAGCTCGTACTACGGTGCTGCCCTTTGGAGCCACTTGACACAAGATCAACGGGCCAACCCCACGCTGCAGCAAGGAGCTTCCTCATCGCTCGAAGACGTGCGTTCCGCCTCCGAGAAATCCCTGGCCACAACGGTACGGTCACATCAACAGGCCGTCGCCATCGACCAACTTTTTGCCCACGGCGCAATCATCGAATTGGATCGTCATGAATTGGACGACGCCAATGGTGAAGACTTCAATGCGGACGTGGAAGCATTGTTCGGCGACCCATTCGACCTGGGTCTGAACGAATGATGTCAAATCTTCAGCGACGGGCACTGACCGCAGGTTGGTCGGGGAGCGGGGTGCCACAACCGAGCGATAGCTCGCGTCGGTCCGAGGCACAGCCTCGCTAGACCAACTCGCGGATCGGCTCGTTGTGACCAACCAAGTACTGTGGCCGACCATTCGGATCGACCAGCAGCGGCTTGGATACGTCGATGCCCAGATTGTAATACAAGGTCGCAAAGACCTCTTGAAGATGCACGGGGCGTTCGGCCACGCGCTCCGCATTCTCTGATGAAGTGCCAATCGCCTGGCCAAGACGCATCCCGCCGCCTGCCAAAAATCCCATGGCGAGTTGCAGCCAGTGATCGCGTCCGGCACCCTTGTTGACGCGCGGTGTCCGGCCAAATTCAC
>JASLRF010000190.1 GCA_030744095.1 Pirellulaceae bacterium
GTCGCTTGAGTTGCCGGGCGTCAAGCGGTGCGTCGGTGGCAACCACCACGATGCACGAACCACGCTCGACGGGACGATCGGGCTGCGTCTGATCCTTGAGATAATAGCGGCCCAGTTCTCGGCCGACGGGAGCACCTGCCACGTTGAGCACACCGTTGAAATTGGTTTGCACCAAGACGCCCACGGTATGTCTGCCGGAGGCCTGCGGGGTCAGCCGAGAGGATGTTCCGATGCCCCCTTTCCAGCCCATGCAACGCGTTCCAGTTCCCGCGCCAACGGACCCCTCACCCACCGCACCGCCCGTTGCCGCATCGATGGCTGATTGCACGTGCTGCGCCGTGATACTCCGCGCACGGATGTCGTTGAGCACCCCATCGTTGCATTCGCCGACAACAGGATTCACCGAACCGACCGTTTCATTTCCGGGCTGGTTCAGCGTGTACGTCACCAGGGCGTCCGCCGCGGCAAACGTGCTGAGCGTATTCGTCAGGGCAATGGGCGTTTCAAGAGCACCAAGTTCGTTGACTTGCGTCACACCAACCAGCTTGCCAAAGCCGTTTCCGACGGCGATCGCAGCGGGGACTTTATCTTGAAAGATGTTTTCGCCGTGGGGAAGAACCACGGTCACACCGGTTCGGATCCCCTGCCCTTCTACAACCGTTGTGTGCCCAACTCGCACGCCTGGCACATCAGTAACTGCGTTCTGTCTTCCGACTGGAAGAACGCCGATCCGAATACCAATCTCTCTGGTGCGAGGGCGGCTTGCAATGGAGACTGCCGGCTCATCGCCGGGGTCTGAATTCGCCTGAAACGGAAACATGATCGTCAAGGCTGTTGCGCAGATCGAGGCCATTGCCATCGCCCGCACATGGCCGCATCGCGATTGAAGTACTTTCCCGCACATACAGGCACCTTTTCGGTTCATCTCTGTTCCGCCGCCGGCCAAACCACGCGACCAGCTGTCTTCATGCGAATGTTCCACAGCGTCTTCCCGGCAGTCACATACAACGTCTTCATGTCAGGTCCTCCAAAACAACAGTTGGTGATCATGTCTTCGGGCGATGGGATGATCCCCAGCAACTTGCCTTGCGACGAGAAGACATAGACACCGGCAGGATTGTCGGTATTCTGATTCGTGTACAGCCGGTTGGCACCGGCCGTCACGTAGAGATTGTCGTCCCGGTCGATGCACATGCCGTCACCGCCGCGACCCGCGCCAAAGTCGTGGAATTCACGCCTCGTGCCAGTTGCCAAACCGTCGTCAGTCAAATCGAAGGCAAACAGTTTACGTACCGGCATGAGCGGGTGATTGTCGACCACGAAGAGCGTCTTCTGATCCGCTGAGATTGCGATGCCATTGGGTCTGGCGATCTGCTCGCGGTCGAGGATCCTGACCACGGCTCCGCTGGAGGGATCGACCCGGTAGACGCCTTCTTCCTCCAGTTCCAGCTGTTCGCGGTCCGGACCGTAGTAGGGATCGGTGAAGTAGATCCGCCCCTTCTTATCGATGCACAGGTCATTGGGACTGTTAAACCGTTTGCCTTCGTAATGGTCCGCAAGCACCGTGCGTTTCTTGGTGCCCACGTCAATGCTGGTAATGCGACGTCCGCCGAGCCCGCCGCGTTCGTTGCCCTCGCACGCAATCAACTGGCCACGGCCGTCGAACATCAGGCCATTGGAGCGCCCGCTCGGCCTGAGAAAGACATCCGCGTCGACGGCCGCTGGCTTCAAACGCATGATGCGGTTGTTGGCGATGTCGCTGAAGAAGACGCTGCCGTCGGCATGATAGGCCGGGCCTTCGGTGAAGACCAATTCGGTGACCGATTCCAGACGATCGCTTTCCATCAAGGCGGTCGGCGGTTCCGCGCGAAGCGCACCCAGCGCACACCACGGCAGGCAAACGAGCAGGGTCAGTTTCTTCATTCCGAGGGCTCCTCAACAGTGGCGTCCTTAATGATGGCTCGCTCGCCAAGATCGTAGAACGAGCCGGCGGGCAAGGCGATAAAATCGGGCTTGTCTGGATAGACTGGTAAGTTGCGATCATAAAAATGAGCTCTGCCGCTCCCGATGACTTCAGCCTTTGACTCTTGCACAATAATCACGGTCGATTCATCCAATCCGATACCCAGCATTTGCGGGTATCGATTGACCAACTGTGTCATGTCCTTTTGGCGACCACGTTGCGAAAAATGTTGATCGATGGCGACGCCGCTGATGAATCCCAGGCCACCGCGTTCGTAGCCCGGTGCCATGATGTCGAAATTGCTGATCGGTGTCGCTCGAGCCAGGTAGCGAGCTTGAATCGACGCGCCCGCGGACGAACCGCCGATGACTCCGCCCCGCTTGAGTACTTCTTTCATCAGTTTGTGGGCCGTGGTGCCGTAGTAGGAGTCGGCGAAGTTCCATTGTCGGCCACCACCAAACCAGATGCCCGTGGCGTCTTTCAGGGGGGCCAGGAATGCTTCGTCGTCATTTGCCTGATGCCGATCTTTGGTATGGATGAAGGCGGCGTGCTGGACGCCCATCTTCTTCCAGCCTTCGACTGTGCGTTGCGGGCCTGAGAGTTCGTTTCGTTCGCTGCAAGGCACGTAGACTAACCTGGCATCTTCGACGCCGCCGGCCAAATCGACGAATCGTTGCATCAAGTCCTTCGGCAAGCCACCTCCACCGACGATCACCAGCGTACCGTTGCGGACAAACGGCGTTTTCGGTTTGACGGGCGGAAACGGATCCAGTGTGCGATCCATGGCGACGCGCCGCCACTGGGTCAGGTCAATCAAGAAATCATTCGGTGATTGTCGCCGAGAGCCCTGCTTTGCAATCGTCTGAGAGCGGAACGGGGAGCGCTGGTTGGCGGTGATCATGACCGTCGCCCGACCGTCTCCCAAGACTCGCAGGATACGACCATCCAACACTACTGCCGTGTTCGTCTGAAGACCGATTGCCACCGACCGCGGATGTGACGCCAATACGCTCTTGACTCGCAGGCGGTCAACGTCGGTGGAAAAATCCGTTTCGATAACGCTATCAGGTACGAGGTTCAGACCATCGGAAACTTCCGCGAGTTGCTGGCCACCGGTGATTTCGATGCGTGAGAGCATCTTGGCGATTGGGCCGTTCGCGTAAAGGACGCCGCCTCGTTTGATGAGGTCACGCAGATCTTCACGAACCGAAAGAAGTGCCTGTTTCTCGCTAACGTCGAGCGGCCTATCGGTCAGCAGCATTACACCGGCTGCTTCTTTCAGGCCGGCGAAAGCCTGCTGCACTATTGGTTGTGACCTAGCGTCGATGAAGGTCACCGTGACTGCAGCCGCGGATTCGAGCCTCTTGTGAATGGCATGCTGCTCGTCTTCGCTGATCTTATTAAACACGATGGCTACGATATTTGCCTTGTCACCGCCGCTGGCACGGAGGAAGAACGCATCGACATCATCGCTGTCACTAAGCAGATTGGTAACAATGATCTTCCCGTTGATCTTGAAATCGACCGGCCAATGATCGAAGGACTCGTCGAATTCTTGCGCCGGCAAACGCGTCAACGCGATCCAGAAAGTGATCAAGATGATGACCGCAGAATTGGCTCGCACCGTGCTACTCACTTTCTCTTGGGCGATGGGCAGTTGGAGATCTTTTGGGGATGGGTACTCTTACTCTTGCCCGTCGCAGAAGGATTGGCGGGTGAGAGTGCCCATCCTACGACTGGTAAGGATCGTTCGAGGAATCACTGTCCGATAGTCGTCTTTCGCTCCGCGAAAGGAACGTGCTTTCGCGGAGCGAAAGGCGACAATAGAAGATCGAACACTGCTAAGCCAGATTCCGCCACTCGCCTTGGTTTCCATTGCTTTATAGATCCGAGTTATGCTTTGATCGGTCTTGCACGCGGTGAACAACTCCACCCTGCGGGAGAATTCAAGCGGCATGAATTACTGATCTTCCGCCGCGAACCGATGCGTCGGTACGGGGCGGCCGGGGCGGAAGCTCTGGGTTTGGTGATCGCTTTGGGTTGCGTTGATTTCGGTGCAGGCGGAATCGAGCGCTGACGTAACCAGGCGTTGTAGTTCCTCGGGGTCGATCGCCACCCGTGCGTTGACAATTAGATTGGCTTGTCGCGTCTGGCAGTCCGAGGCTAAGGAAAGCTCGGCGAGAGAATCGTTGCTGACCAGATTTACCACCGCGTGGGATCCGTCCGCCAAGCCGATCGACTTGAGATGCGCCACTTCTGCATCGGCGGCTGCTAATACCGTCCGCAGCCGATTTACGATGTCGACCACCAGGTCGTCCAAGACGAAGGGATCTTCCGCGGCGACTTGGAGGCTACTGTTGAGCCAACCGAGTTCCGCTTCGCCTTCGGCGTAGACATCGTAGTCTAGATCCAAGATTCGTTTCCCAAAGTTGCCGCGCCGCTGCAACTGATTGACCAGTTGGTCGAACCCTTCGCCCGTACGTGCGGACATGCGGATGGCAGGGATGTCGGGGTGACGGTCATGGAGTAGCTTGACTAGTTCATCGACCTCCGCGACGCTCAACTGATCGACACGGTTGACGATTACAAAGTCGGCTTCTTCCAGTTGCTTGAGGAAGATGTAGGCAGCTTTCGGCGAGAAGCCGGAATTGGGCTCGTTCTTCAAGATCCGCCGTCCGTGGCTCGGCTTGAGAATGACTCCGTAGGGGGCCACCTCGAACCGGGTGTCAAACAGCCGCATCAACGGCTGGACGACCGTGGCCACCAGATCCGTGCAACTGCCAACCGGTTCGGCCAGTATTACATCCGGGTGGCCTTCCAGTTCCAGTTGGTCGGCGGTCTTCGTCAGGTCGTTGAAGTTACAGCAGAAGCAGGCCCCAGCCACTTCGCCAACGTGAAACCCTTGGGAACGCAATAGGTGGGTGTCGACCAGGTCGGCGGCTTGATCGTTGGTCACAATGCCTACGCGCAGGCCTTGATCTTGATAGGTGCGAGCAAGCCGGGCGATAGTGGTGGTCTTGCCGGCACCCAAAAAGCCGCCCAACATGATAAAGCGTGTCGTATCTGTCATGGTTCCGATTATTCTCCGACGGACGTGGCAAATCAATGGTGTCGATCTACACTGACCGCCTATAATATCCACAGAATGTCGGGCATCTTCTTGCAGGAAGATCGGCTTGCTTACGCTCCGTGCCTTGATTGGTTGCCTGCACCTGGTTTGGCGACGGCCTGAATTTGTTTGGCGACGGCCTGAATTTGAATGACTCTGGGCGGATCAAAGACATGAGTTCCACAGACCCGACAACTCCAGAGCATCCGTACCAACCACCGTCACAGCCGGCGCCAGCGGACCCCGCTGGCAGCGGCCCGACGAAGCGACCGCCAGACATTATGCGCCTGGCGTACGCGATCCTATGGGTCACGTTCGTCCTGATTGGCGGTGGTGCCTTGGCGAGTTATTGCGCGCTTGAATTCGGCGAATTGGGCATGTTTGTCGTGTGGCCGATTGGATGGGCCGGTGGCTTGGTGGCGTCGAAAATCCTGGGCGGAAAGAGCAGGTTTGTGGGCATCCTTTTGGTCGCGGCTTGTTTCGGCATCAGCATGATTGCCGAAGTTATTTGGATTCATACAAAAATTGAAGGTGCCGACGAGAGTTGGGTCAAGGCGATAAGCCTCTTGCCGGCATTCATTCGGCAGTATCGGGTTTCTGCACTAATCGCTTTGATCGTTTCCATCTTTGGGGCGATGTCCGCCTGGCAGCAGCTCTCAGCGCGGTACGTTCGGGTGCGGATTGATGATTGAGCGACTACCGCTAAGGCCGTGGGTTTAGAACGTACTTAGCGATGTTTACCCTCGTCTGGCTTGTTCCCTGCCAAACACGCTGGCAATACTCGACGTACAATTGACAAGAGCGGAAGGCTCGTGGATAAGTAATGTCAGTCAAGGCGTCGGAAAAGTTGTCGTCGGTCATTTGATGGGAGGTTGCTGAGATGAATCACAACTCGATTTTGAGAGTCGTCGCCGCGTGCGGCATGTCCGCGTGGCTGTTGATGATGATCGTCGGCTGCGATCCAAAAGGACCGCCTTCGGAGACGAGTCCGTCCGCGGAAACGCAATCTGCGAATGAGGGGCACGACCACGACGATCATGACCACGGGCACGCGCATGAAGACACAGGGCCGCATGGTGGACACGTAGTCGAGATTGGTGATGAACAGCTCCACGCCGAATGGACACATGACGATGCGAGCGGAGAGGTGGTCGTCTATCTGTTGGACAGTACGGCCAAATCCGACGCCACAATTTCTGCGGCAACAATCTCGATCAAAACGAAAATCGGCGAGACCGAGAAGACTTATGAGCTGCCCGCGATTTCCCAGGAAGATGGCCAATCATCGCGGTTCGCTCTGTCCGATCCTTCGATGGTTGAAGCGCTGAAGGCCGTCGGCCCAGGAGTCGAGGCGACCGTTGTGGTGAACGTGGACGGCGAGGCGCTTGTGGGCAAGTTCGAGCAACACGAACATGACGCTCACAAACACTAAGGATCGTTCGAGGAATTACTGCCCGATAGTCGCCTTTCGCTCCGCGAAAGGAACGTGCTTTCGCGGAGCGAAAGACGACAATAAAAGATCGAGCACTGCTAAGTGTCATGTCAAGTTTCTCAGCTCGGCTGAATGGTGACGGGGTCGGGAGTCTTTTTCGGCGATCGGAGTCCTGCCGCTCGTAGATCGTGGGCCGAAAAAGACTCCCGACCCTTCCTGACCAAGGCACTGTTGAACTCGTCGCAAGTCCCAGCCACAATAGCGTCGTCCGCTATTGGTCGTGCAACTCAAGCCTGGTCGTGCGACTCAAGTCCGCTGCGGCGTTGAGTGTTTCC
>JASLRF010000191.1 GCA_030744095.1 Pirellulaceae bacterium
CGTGTAAATGGGATCAACCTAGGTTGGACCGACACGCCGAATGAACACGTGGTGCAATCGCTACAGGGTAATCCTGTCGACTGGCTGGAGAAGGCGGAGCACCAGTCGCCGTTTGGGAGGCTGCTCAAGCCAGACGACGTCGCGCGGCTCTGCATCTATCTGCTCAGTGACGAATCAGGGATTCTGACGGGGTCCAATATCGATTTTTCGCAACGCGTGATGGGGATGGCTCCACCCGAGACAGGTATCAAGGCTTAGCAACCTACCGGCGTTGCACGCAACAGGGATCTGCATGACACATTTTGGCGATCGTCTTTTTGAGGCCGTGACCCGGGTTGGCACACCCGTGCTGGTGGGCCTGGATCCACGCCTATCTAACTTGCCAGCGGCACTTCGTCGGGACGTGGACGAGAGCGAGCCACATGCCGTAGCAGCTGCCTTCACTCGGTTCTGTTGTGACGTGATCGATGTCGTCGCGCCGTTGGTCCCCGCGGTCAAGCCACAGGCGGCCTTCTTCGAACAGCTTGGTCCGGCCGGAATGCAAGCCTTGGCAGAGACGGTCGCTCACGCGAGGCGGTGTGGCCTGCTCGTCATCATGGATGGAAAACGGAACGACATCGGCTCGACGGCAGCCGCCTACGCGGACGCCTATCTGGGCGCGGAGAGTGCCTGGGGAGCGGACGCCTTAACCGTAAGTCCGTACCTGGGTGACGACAGCCTTGTGCCGTTCTTCGACATCGCGAAGCAGCGAGGTGGAGGCGTGTTTGTGCTCGTCAAGACTTCGAATCCCGGTGGCGGCCTGTTTCAAGACTTGGTGGCCGACTCGAGTCCACTGTATCGACATGTGGCCAACTATGTGAAAGGTCGCGCCGCCGAGTCACTAGGCGCGCGCGGTTACGGTTCCGTGGGTGCCGTTGTCGGCGCAACCTACCCCGAGCAGTTAGTCGAATTGCGCAGCATCATGCCCCACACCTGGATTCTGGTTCCTGGATTTGGCGCGCAGGGCGGCACGGCGAAAGACGTAGCGGCTGCGATGGACGGACAGGGGCAGGGTGCTATTGTCAACAGTTCGCGCGGGATCATATTCGCCCACTCGAGGCCGGAATTCAAAGACTCATTCGGTGACGCGCAGTGGCAGGGGGCGGTGGAAGCTGCGACGCAGTTGATGATCGATCAACTGCGAACTGAGACACCTGCTGGAAAACTCGCACACGGATAATCGGCTCCGAGATGCAGCTGCCCACCGGCCTATTCGTCCGAGGCTTTCATCCAAGGCGTGAGTGTCGGTTCGTAGCTGCACATCTCATCAGGGGAAAAGTACAAATCCATTTCACGGGCTGCCGCTTCGGGGCCATCCGAGGCGTGAACCAGATTCATTTGACGACTGCAGCTGTAGTCGCCGCGAATTGTGCCGGCTGTGGCCTTCAGCCCACTGGTAGCGCCGAGCATGTCGCGAACGACCTGGATCACTTCCAAGCCCTCGAGGACCATCGCCAGCACCGGCGCGCCCGTAATAAATTCTTCCAGCCCAGGATAGAACGGCTTCTCCGCATGTTCGGCGTAATGCTGCTTCGACAACTCAGGCGTAACCTGCATCATCTTCATGGCAATGACATTGAATCCCTTTTCTTCAAATCGTGAGAGGATTCGCCCCATTAGCCGTCTTTGGACGCAGTCGGGTTTCAGCAGCACAAGCGTACGTTCCATATTCCTCTATCTCCGGTGTGTCGCAGGGCAAAGCGGCGAATTGTAGAAGAATCGGGATTCGCGCTCAACTGGAAATACGGATTGACGCGCATTATCGATCCGACGATGATTCTTCGCGAGCAATAACCCTTGGTAGGGAGACGCCCTGTGGGAATTTACCGCCAGAAGCGATCCGGCATCCAAACCGGTCAGGGCGAGCTAAGGCACAAGTCAGCCGAGACGCGTCGCGATCACCACCGCGGCATGGGGAACCGCATTGCTTTGGCTGCGAGTTGTTTCGCTGCCATTGTCAACGTTATTTTGGCGATGGCGTGGCCGAACTGGGCAACCGTCCACGGCGCGGTAATCCTGTGCGGGCTCTCGGTAACATTCTATTTCGTGCCGTGGCTGGAAGAGTGGGACGACGCGCCACAGTCCAAGTTCGAGCGGCAAATACCGGACGTGCCGATCAGCCAAGCGGAGCAACATGTCGAGCAGCGCCGCGCTGCGTAACAATTCGGACGTCACACTCACTCTTGTGCTTCGGCCACGCTACCGCGTGAATCCACGCAGCACAACATAAGCCACCATCAGCAACAACGCTCCGCCAGCCAAGCTCTGAATCCTCGTGGGCAAGCGGACCATCGCGAACATCCCCACGACGAATACGATCGTGACACCTGGGTCGCCCCATGGAATCATTGGGTAAACGAATCCCTCATTCGAAAACGGCCAGAGCAATTTCAACTCCCAATCGGGCAAGCCGTAACCGCCTGAATAGACCAGATCGGCCAGCAAATGGCTCAACGCCGTGAGCACACCGACCATCAACCAGCAAAACCAGCCAACCGGCCTGCGTTCGGCGGCGGCGCGCATCGTCAGTTGTTGCGGATCCCTTTTGACAATTCTCATCGCTGCGCGTGCCATGCGGGTTGCAAAATCGAAACGATAGTCCAACGTCCCCAAACAGATACCTACCAGCACGGCGACAAGGAAATTATGCCCCCATACCCGATGTGCTTGATTGAACGTCGTCATGCCGGCCATCATCGTCAGTCCGTCCCAGTCCGGCGAAACCGCCACAACGCCGGAAAACGCCACGATCTTCCATCCGTAGCGGCGATGGAGCCCCGCAGCTAACGCGCCGTTGACGCCAATCATGGCATGTTCGAACGTCGTCATGATTGGGCCCTTTTAGACCAGAATGCGATGGCCAGTCCAAGCACACCGAAAGGAGATCGTTGAGACCGCCGATGGGCCGTCTCTGCTGGCATTATAGCTGAGAGAAGTCGAGGGTCGATCAACGCAATCGGACGGCTCACCGCGTTTGGTCTCACATGACCGCTGTGGTCAAGGCAAGAAACGACTGCGTCAAGAGCAACTCACATCGTGGCATCAAGATATGGGTCTTGCCCCATTTCGTCTTGCACGCGGCGACGGTGCTTTTCGTGGTACAGCAGTAGGCGGCGTCCGCGATAGTGCTCTCTTTCGACCTTGCGCTGAGCCCTTCTCAGGCGCGACGCGAATCGTCCCACCGAACCACGCGCGGCGAGGCCAAGTAATCGAAAACGCTCGGCGGTTTCCGGCCCGTATGCTGACTTAACCACTTGATCGTCCAAGGCCATGAACTGCCGGTAGGAACCACGATCGCCTTGCCGAGCGCAGCGGCCAATCAATTGCCGGTCGATCCGCGCCGAGTCATGGAGCTCGGTGCAAATCACGTGCAAACCACCCAATTCATCGACGCCTTCTTCTAACTTGATGTCCGTCCCGCGACCGGCCATGTTGGTTGCCACAATCACTTTCCCGTACTGTCCTGCCTGGGCGACAATCGCGGCTTCGGCGGCGTGACGATTGGCGTTGAGAACTTCGTGTTCGATGCCTGCGTCGGTCAGCAACACCGAGAGCGTCTCGGAATGATCGATCGAACGTGTGCCGACGAGCACCGGGCGACCGATCGCGTGCATTTCAACGACCTCTTGCACGACAGCCCGCCATTTCTGGTCCGCCGTCCCCAAGACACGATCAGGAAGATGTTGGCGTTGACTGGGCTTCCAGGTTGGGATCACCTGCACGTGCAGCTCATAGATACGTTTCAGCTCGTGCCGCGACGGCCAGGCAGTGCCGGTCATGCCAGCCAGCCGATCGTACTGGCGAAAAAAATCTTGAACTGTGACCCTAGCGGCTTCGCCGGTATCGACTCCGATTTCCAAGCCCTCGCGAGCTTCGACAGCTTGGTGAATTCCGACTCGCCACTTCCGGCCTTCTGCGAGTCGTCCGGTATTCTCGTCAACGATCACCACTCCGCCGTCGCGAACAACGTACTGCCGGTCACGATGGAACTCTCGACCAACACGAATCGCGCGTTCAAGGTGTTCGTACAGATCGAACATGGTCAGTTGGGCCAGTTCCGTGGGCTTTTTCAGTTCGCGCGCTTGTCGGCGTCCTTGCTTGGACAGCGTAACTTTTCGTCGCTGATGGTCGTACTCATAGTCTCGCATCTCGACAAAGTGGTCGGCCACCTCCGCCGACCACCGGTACAGCGCCACTGCTGCGTCTTGCGAGCTTCCGGGCAGCGAACTGACGATCAGCGGCGTCCGAGCTTCGTCGATCAAAATGCTGTCAGCTTCATCGACCAGGCAGAAGTACAACGTTCGCTGGACGGGTTGGTCAGTCGGTTTCCCGTCCACTCGCCCGAGCAGACGGTCAAACAAGTCTCCTCGATCTTCGGGGGCGCCACCCAGGAGCAGGCGGTCGCGAAGAAAGTCGAATCCATATTCGCGACTGGCCGCATAGGTGATATCACAGAGGTATGCGTCGCGACGCTTCTCGCGCGGCGTTTGCGACTTAATCACACCGACGGTCATCCCCAGCAGACCAAAGGCATCCCGGGTGATCGACGCATCACGTTCGGCCAAATAGTCATTCGCCGTGGCCAGGTGCGCGCCACGATCCATCAAGGCGGCCAGGTACAACGGTAGCGTGGCGGCAAGCGT
>JASLRF010000192.1 GCA_030744095.1 Pirellulaceae bacterium
AGTTCACTTCGTATTGACCGTTCGCGTCCTCGTGATCGGTCTGATAAACGCCCCAGCCCAGTTCGTTTAACGAACTCGTCAATTCTTGCAGATACGCCATTGCCGGCGCCATCGAGCGAAAGTCGTAGCAAGGCTTGGCCAACGCATCGACGTTGTCCGGGTCCCACGGAGCGATCGAACCGTCTTCGTTGCGGGTGACAAGAAAGTGTTCGGGCTCCATGCCGACGTTGAAAACGTAGCCTTTATCTCGCACCGTTTGTAAGACGCGTTTGAGATTCGTGCGAGCACAAAATGCATAAGGCTGTTCATCAACAAAGAGATCCGCGGCAAACCTAGCGGTATTCGGCATCCAAGGTAGCCGCGTGTAACTGTCGAGGTCGATGCGAGCCATCATGTCGTGTGAATGCGGTCCTTGTCCAACACCCCATACGGCAGCTCCCGCAAAACCAGCCCCGTCATCAGTCACATCATCCAACTTCGACGCAGGAACCATCTTCACTTTGGCGGCACCATGGATGTCAACGAACTGCACCAGGATGAACTCAATGCCATCCTGCTTCATCTGCTCGCGAATGGCCTCTCGATCAGTCATAGTTTCTCCTTTGTCGGCTACCGATCGCCAACTGCTAACAGCTCCCGGGAATCCAGTTGGTCCCAGCCAACGGCACCTTCGCCATCGCGGCGGCTTCGATGGTCAGTGCAACGAGGTCTTCGCGTTCGAGGTGGTGCACGTTTGACTTGCCACAGGCTCGTGCAAGTGTCGTGACCTCCATGTTCAGAACCTGCAGATAGTTCTTTAACCGCATTGCACCAACCTCGGGTGTGAGCCGTCGCTCCAGGGCTTCATCCTGCGTGGTAATTCCGACGGGACATTGTCCTGTGTGGCAGTGGTGGCAAAAACCGGGTGCCGTGCCGAGTGCCGCATAGTCCTCTACCACATCAACGTCCTGTCCGTCTTGAGAATATGAATCGTGGTTGCAACCCAGCGCGACAAGGACGCCTTGGCCGATGGCAACGGCGTCGGCGCCGAGCGCCAGTGCTTTGGCAACGTCAGCACCTGTCCGAATGGCGCCGGAGATTATCAACTGGACTTCGCCGACTGCGTTCATTTCTTCGAGAGCTTGAACTGCCAACGGCAGTGCAGCCAGCGTGGGGATGCCCGTGTGTTCGATGAGAACGTGTTGAGTCGCCGCCGTTCCGCCCTGCATACCGTCGACGACGACGACGTCTGCTCCGGCTTTGACGGCAAGCTTTACGTCGTCGCGAACTCGAGTCGCTCCCATCTTCACGTAGATGGGAACTTGCCAGTCGGTAATCTCGCGTAATTCGTCAAGCTTGATCTTCAAGTCGTCTGGTCCAGTCCAATCCGGATGCCGACACGCGGAGCGTTGATCGATTCCCTCCGGCAGCGTTCGCATATCAGCAACTCGAGGGCTGACTTTTTGGCCCAGTAGCATACCACCACCTCCGGGTTTTGCGCCCTGACCGAGAACCATCTCGATCGCATCAGCCTTTCGCAAATCGTCAGGATTGAATCCGTATCGCGAAGGAAGGCATTGATAAACGAGCGTCTTCGACGACTGGCGTTCCTCCGGTGTCATCCCGCCATCGCCGGTTGTCGTCGAACTGCCCACTTCCGTCGCGGCTCGACCGAGCGCTTCCTTCACATTCGCGGATAAGGATCCAAAGCTCATGCCGGCAATCGTGACAGGCGTATCGAGCTCGATGGGCTTCTTGGCGTAGCGAGTGCCTAGCACCGTCTTCGAGTCACACTTCTCGCGATAGCCTTCCAACGGGTATCGCGACGCAGACGCCGTAAGAAATACCAGATCATCGAACGAAGGTAGCGCACGCTTGGCACCCATTCCACGGATGTCGTACAGACCGTACCGGGCCGCTTCGCGAATGTAGTTGATCACGTGGCGGTCGATCGAGTCACTCTCTTCACGATAGATCTTCGGGGACAACTTAATACTCCTGATGCGCGTCGGCATTCCAATGGTAAAGACTACGGGCCGAGGCAACTCGCTTGAATTCGCGCGCGTCGTGGTCGATCTCGGCAGCAGCAAGCAGACGCGAGACATGCTCGACGTCGGCCTGGAGCATCTCTTCCTCGCGTGCGTCGGCTCCCAGACTTTGTATCTTCCCGCGGAGGTAAATCGTCGCTTCATATAACGAGTCGCCGAGGTTTGGGCCAGCGTCGCCACACACGACCAACATCCCTGCTTGGGCCATGAAAGCAGAAAAGTGTCCGACGCTGCCACCAACCACAATGTCACAGCCCTTCATGGAGATCCCGCACCGCGAGGAGGCGTCGCCTTCAATCACAACAAGTCCATCCTGCCCCGATGCTCCCGCACTTTCCGACGCATGTCCTTTCACTCGCACAACGCCTGACATGATATTCTCAGCCACGCTTCTGCCCACATTTCCGTGAACGGTAACTGATGCGAGCTTGTTCATGCCAGCGATGAAGTAGCCTGCATGTCCCAGGATCTCGACGGCGACTTCAGCTTCCAAACCAACAGCGATACTATGGTTGCCGTTGGGATTGAGAATTTCGATCCGCTCAATGCCACTGTCAGGCAGCTCGCGATGCAAGAACTGATTGACATCGTGGACGCTCAGCTTTGCCAAATCAAGTTGCATCAGGCGTGTCATGATTCACAGCGTCCAGGAGTAAATTTGTTCTGGCGCAGGCTCAAAGACTTTCGCCAAGCTGATGTTGGGAAGATGTGCCAGCGAACGGAACTCGGATGAAACGGCAACATAATCATCCGTCTCGGCCGCAACCGCCGGCTTGCACGCAAATGCATCGCGCACGAGCACCATGCGGTCGCTAGTTGCCATGAGAAACGTAAAGAATCCGTCGAGTTCGCGAAACGATGTCTCGATCGCTTGCTCAAGCGTGTCGCCTTCTCGCATCCGCCATTCCAAGAAACGACAGCCTGCTTCGGTGTCGTTGTCGGTCTCAAAAACGATGCCACGGTTTTCGAGCTTCCGTCGAATGCTGTACGGATTGGAAAGCGAACCATTATGGACAAGGCAGAAATCTTCGCCGGCGGTGTATGGGTGAGCGTGGGCCGGAGAGACAGCCGATTCAGTTGCCATTCGAGTGTGGCCGATCGCGTGTGTGCCAGTGAGTTCCGTGAAATGAAACCGCTGGGCGATTTCACTTGGATGCCCTTCGTCCTTATACACCTCGATGGCGCGACCAACGGAGATCAAGTGCACATCGGGATAGGCTTTGGTAAGCCAGGCTTTGAAAGTTTCCAACGTGACTGACGAAATCTCCACCGCGTGACTTTCGACGCTACGAATCGATCCCTCGCTGCCCGTATTGCACAAAAACTCCGTGTGAAACAGCTGCCAGTCGAAACCAACCTGTGCCGTGAACAGTCCGAATCGACGTTGCGGCCCTTCGAGGGGATCGTGAAATACAGCGAGCCCTGCGGAATCCGGTCCGCGCGTGCCCATACAATCAAGCATGGGCGTAACAAGTTGGCCTAAACGGCCCCGCAGTTCGTCTCTCTTCACCAAGAGACCAACAATCCCGCACATGGTGACGCTCCAAACGTACTGTTGTGGCCAACCGGCTGTAAAAAGACAGTAACTGCACCGTTATACCTGGGCCACATGGTGCGAAGCAACTAGCCGGTGAAGCGCAGATCACACACTGGGAGATGACGCAACTCCGTGCTAAATCAGCCCTTGTCAGCTTAGGCGTCTCAGCTGACGGTATTTGGCGCACTGCAGAGGGCGCCGACAAATTTGTCTCAGATCGCTTTCGGTGATGCGGAACGCCGCCTCGATCCGTATAGTAGATTGATTCCGCACTGTGGTTTGTATTCCCATCGACTTTTGATCGAAGCTATGAAATACAGATTGATCGTTTCCCTGGTCGCACTGTTGATCACAGTCACGCCGCGGCAGGCTGTCGCCGAGAACGAATGGTCCGTTTTTACGCCACTGCCGTCGCAGATTGCCGTGCCGTCGGATGTTGCCGACAAAGTGTGGTCGCAGAATCCAGTGGACGCCTTTGTCTGGCGAAGGCTGAGCGAGGCTGGATTGGAAGCGGCACCGGCTGTCGATCGGCGGGTCTGGTTGCGGCGCGTCACATTTGATCTGATTGGATTGCCCCCAACTCCGAAGGAAGTGCGACAGTTTCTGGCTGATGAACAGACCGATGCCGAGGCTCGGACAACCGTTGTCGATCGTTTGTTGGCATCATCGCAATACGGCCAGCGGTGGGCGCGGCATTGGCTTGATGTGGTTCGCTATGCCGACTCGGATGGATTCGCCATTGATTCGGAGCGCCCAACGCTCTGGCGGTACCGCGATTACGTGATTCGCGTTCTCAACGAAGACCGACCATTTGACCAGTTTGCGCGAGAACAATTGGCAGGGGATGAAATCGGCGCTGGCAGTGAAGGAGCCGTCGCGATCAGCTTCTATCGGCTGGGCCCCTACGAAGCTGACAACATGACACCGGAGAACCGTCGGCAAGATTATCTTAACGAAATCACGTCGGCCGTCGGCAGCGCATTCCTCGGCCTTACGATCGGATGTTCAAGGTGTCACGATCACAAATACGACGACATTCCTCAAACAGACTTCTATCGCCTGCAAGCATTTCTTGCACCGCTTGAACGATCCGACATCACAGCCGACTTTACCGACGCGGAACTGACTGAGACCGTCCTTCGGCAGAAGGCCTCAGCGGAGGCAGAACTCGCGAAGCGCCGCGGTGAATGGGATCAGTTTCGCAAGTTGCTGAAAGTCAAGCTGCAACAAGGGAATGAACGTCCGGAAGCGGCAGAGGTGACGGACGAAGAACTCGACGAAGCGATCAAAGACAAGCGAGAACCGATCACGGACGAAGACCGAAAGCTACTTGAACAACTCAAGAAGAAGATCGACGACTACAAAGATGTGCAACGTTTTGCAGCTGTATCGGTGGCTGTCGCCAATCCAAAAACCAACAAGGATCTGCCAGCAACGCATGTCTTGGAGAATGGCGACGTCTTCGACCCGAGCGAAGAAGTCCAGCCGGGTTTCCTGTCGGCGGTGCCATCATGGTCGGACGTTGAGTCCAAGCAACCCGAGAGCGCGGCGACTTTGGCATCTGGCCGCCGGCGAATGTTGGCGGACTGGGTGGCCAGTCCGCACAATCCAATTACCGCACGAGTGATTGCCAACCGCGTCTGGCAGTATCACCTCGGACGCGGCCTGGTGGCTACGTCGAATGACCTTGGCGTTGCCGGATCTGGTGCGAGTCATCCAGAACTGCTCGACTACCTGGCCCGTTGGCTGATCGATCATGGTTGGCGACTCAAACCACTACATCGCATGATCGTGTTGTCGCGCACCTATCGAACATCAATGGTACATCCGCAACATGAAGACTGCCGGAATCTCGATCCAAACAACCGGCTGCTGTGGCGGGCCGATGCCCGGCGGCTGGAGGCGGAAACGATCCGAGACGCCATGCTGGCCGTGAGTGGGCGACTGAGCCTGGAAGCTGGCGGTCCCGGCTTCTACGAAGCTCTTCCCGATGAAATGGAGACAAGTTACTCGTTCTTCAAATGGCACGTGTCGTCAGAGGACCAGCGTCGTCGCCGCAGCATCTATATGTTCCAGCGCCGCAATCTGGTGCACCCGATGATGGAAGTCTTCGACGTCGCGGACCTCAACGAGTCGTGCGAACGGCGCAAACTCGCCGTCACGGCGATCCAAGTGCTGACGCTGTTCAACGGTCGGTTTGCTCACGAGACCAGTCGCCATCTAGCGGAACGACTTCAGCGCGAGCAACCTGCAAACCCAGCAGACCAGGTACGGCGTCTGTTCTGGTTGGCGTTGTCTCGATCACCAGAATCCGATGAAATGCAGTTCTGCCTGGAGTTCCTGACAGAAAAAACGAAATCGTACCAGGAGCATCCCCCGTCAGATAATGGTCGGGTGGATGCGGTTGTCCATGCACTTTCGGACCTGTGCCTGGTTGTTATCAACGCGAACGAGTTCCTGTACCTTGATTAACATGAACACTCGACTTCCTAAAGCACCCGTTGCATTAGGCACGCGGCGTGACATGCTACTTGGATCGTGCGCCTCACTGGGCAGTGTCGCGCTTAGTTGGTTGCTCGCTCAGGGTGAGCTGCGGGCATCGCAATCGGATGACACGAGTGCATTTTCCGCACTTCGTCCCAGACAGCCCCATTTTTCCGCGCGGGCCAAGTCAATCATCTACCTCGTCATGGA
>JASLRF010000193.1 GCA_030744095.1 Pirellulaceae bacterium
ATCTTCTCGGTCACACGGGAACGCGTCCGGCAAATCGAATCGAAAGCGGTTCGCAAACTGCAACAGCCCTATCGCTGCCGTTCGTTGGCAAGTTTTCTCGACGGCATTGAAATGCCTGTCGAAGGAACTAGCGAAACCGTCTAACGTGCCGGCCACACGGCACACCAACTACGTGAATCAACGTTCTCACTTGGAATCCGCCAGCAAGCGTTGATATGCCGCCAGCGCGGCCCGATATTCAGCGAGTGCCGGTTCCTCGAGCACGTTCTTGTGACGCGCCAATTCGTCCTGGACGCGAGAGACCAGGTATTCCACCTCTGCCCGCCGTGGCCGCAACGGTCTTCCCGTGACATCAATGTGTGTTGGCGACGAATGAGCAAATCGCACGCGTCCGTCGCCGGTCCTTTCGAAACACCGAACGGTCAGCCAGGTCGAAGTCTCGACAGGGATCGATTCGCTAATCCGTGACTCATAGGCACTCGAAGAGGTCGTCTGGTTCTGCGGCGTGATCGTCTTGATCACCGCGCCCTCGGACACCACTTCGATCGCCGTAAGCGGGCTGGCGCTGCGGATCCAGCCTTTCAGTTGATACTCAGCCGGGGCGGTTGCCGTCAACGTACTTCCCGGCGGATGGTCTGCAACGGTGACGTCCATCATCGGACCCGTGGTCACGAACGTGCGGCCCTTGTCAAGCCCTTCCATCCAGTTCGCGTAGGAGAAACCGTCCGGCAGATGAACGTAAACGCGACCGAATCCCAGCGGGACCGGGTGAACTCCTGACGCCGTTCCAGCAGTCGGACGCAAACGAAATCCACAGTTCAGCAGAGCGTAGTAGTTCTGAAATGTAAAGTCGATCCAACCACGTTCGGTCAATCCGCCTTCGTCCTGTTCGATTCTCATGTATGCGGGCGGCGCAGTGCCAAATTGACGAAAGGCAAACGGAACCCGCCAAATGTGGTTGTTCGTCAATTCGTAAAGATCGACATTCATGACCGGAACCAGCATCATCGACCAGGGCCAATTATGCTTATCCAATTCCAGTAGTCCGCCTTGCTGATGCGTTTGCCGAGCGATCTCACCAACCGGTGGCACACCTTGCGTAAATACTGATTTGTGATTGATGGCGAAGATGGCACCGAGCGTATGACGATTTCCATTGACGCGGAATATTTCGTATTCCGTGTTCATCGGGTAGATCACATGCGTCGCGTCCACTCGAATCAACTCCGGTTTGATCGCGGGCGAATTCTTGTCTCCCCGCGAAGGTGGAGTACCCGAGCTGGTGACCCAATACGTTAACGGCAAGGCAACGTTCAAATGCTCGGCCAACACGAGGTTCGGCAGATCATCAACTTGCCGATGAACGTGTGTTTCGCCCGAATACCATCCTAGGGTGTTCATGTCGATCCATCGTCGCAGTCGCAACGAGACCGTCGCGGGCTGTTCACCAATTTCGACCGAGACCTTAGCCGTTTGGTACTCCTTACCGCATTCGGCAGTCAGCGTGTAACGACCAGCAGCCAAATCAACCAGGAAGGGATCTGGCGAGAGCGTTGTGTGCGCCTCGATACTCTCTGCACTCCGCTGCTTTCGGTAGGTTACTGCCGTTCCGTTGGTCGACGCCGAGCTGGCAAAAAACCACGGCCACTGGTCGGCTGTTCCTTCTTCAGGCTGTTCAGATTCTGACTTGATATAAAGCCGGGCAGCAATTCGCGCACCCGAAACAGCGTCAACGATCTCGCCGCGCAATTCAGCGGCTGTCGTCGTTCTGACCACCAGCAGACAACCTGGCAGAAACGATGCGAGCAAAAGAAACAGAACACTGCGGGCCGGGTAGTTGAGGTTGATCATGGTTGCCGTTCCAGGTTAAGAGCCGTCAGGATTTCGGACGTTGCCTGCGATTTATTCAGCACGTAGAAATGCACGCCGGGGACGCCCCGATCCATCAGATCTTGAATCTGTTGCGTGGCAAAGTCAACACCGACACGAAATTGAGAATCAGAATCCTCGCTTTGGCCAAGTGCGGTGACAAATCCCGCAGGCAACTGGGCTCCGCACATCGCCGTGATTCGCTGGATCTGCGCTAGATTCGTCACTGGCAAGATCCCGGGAACCAGCGGAACGCTTATTCCAACTTTCTGCACGCGATCACGGAACCGAAAAAAGTCTTCGTTGTTGTAGAACAACTGTGTGATCACAATATCCGCGCCCGCATCGACTTTGCGTTTGAGGTTTTCAAGATCAGCGTCTGCGCTGACTGCTTCCTGATGCGTTTCCGGATAACCGGCAACCGCCACGCCAAAGTGGGAGAATTCTGCGTGAATCAACTCGACAAGCTGATTCGCATATTGCAGGCCACCGGCGGTCGACTTGAATTCAGTTTCACCCTGCGGCGGATCACCGCGTAGCGCGACGATGTAGTCGATCTGGCGCCGACCGGCGTCCTCGAGAAACGCACGCAATTCATCAATGCTGGCATTGACACACGTCAGATGTGAGGCGACGGGGATGTTAAATCGGCGCTTGACACCATCGACGATATTCATCGTCTTTTCGCGAGTCGAACCACCGGCACCGTAGGTGCACGTAATAAAACTGGGCTGAAACTGCATCAACTGTTCGACGTGGCGAAACAGAGCGCTCTCGCCCGCGTCCGTCTTAGGCGGAAACAGCTCAAAAGAAAGTCCACACTTCCTAGGTCCGTAGTGAGCGGCCAGTGTCATTGGGCAATTCGTTTTGGGTGATGCGCGGTTAGTTGAGAACTGGAGTCAAATCATAAGGCTTCACCACGCAATCGAGAATCCCCGCCCCATGCCGAGCCAATGATCCAGTGAGATCTATGGCGTCAGTTGGTCATCGGGCGCCTGCCGCTCTGAGTGCGTCAATTCGTACATGTCTCGGATAACTTGAGTAAAACGCCGTCAAGTTCGATTGTCTTGCCAGACGATATCCCCAAATTGGCCTGTCAGCCGCCCACCTTGCCCATCGTCAAGCGTAAAGGCGGCACAATCGTCACGGCCTCCAGCGACGTTCTGAACTAAGATTGCACTAGAGCAAGGATCATTCAGTCACCGGTGAGGAATCGCCTCATTAGAGGCTCACACCTGACTTGCAAGGTGAGACTCCGTGGATTCTCGCTTCGCGAAGGACCGTGCACCCTGATCGTTGGCGCGAAACGTAATTCAACTTGATGTACATCCACGGGGCGAGCAAGCAATTATGGACTTGGTTTTTGACGGTATTCCGTCGCTATTGGGAGACTTCGTGATACAGATTTCCGTGATTCTCGTATTGGGAGGCTGCCTGGCGACATTGGTTGGCCGGAGTCTCCTGCGACGATCGAACTCTTCAGCAGGTAATTACGTTTCGACGACTTTTCTACCCAAAATCTGGAACTCGGCAGGCCGCCCATCGAGTAACAAATTGGAACATCGCGACGTGTTGGGACAACTCAGTGATCGTTTGCCGTCTGCCGACCCAACGGGTCGCGAGCAAGACCCGACAATTGTCGATCTACTGTCACAGATCGTGGACGTCAACGCAACGCTTCACACGCGTCTGGAAAATGCGGAAGGAACGCTTGAGAATCAGGCGGAAGAAATCTCGACGTATAAGTCCGAAGCCCGCACCGACGTGCTGACTGGACTGGCAAATCGTCGCGTGTTTGAAGAACTGCTGCGACATCGAGTGAATGCCTGGCAGCGAGACCAAACACCAGTTTTCGTCTTGCTGGTCGATATCGACTACTTCAAGCGATTCAACGACAGCTACGGTCACCAGGCGGGTGACGAGGTGTTGACGCAAGTTGCACAGCTGTTACGAGAGTCGATGAGTGAAGACGATTTGGTATCGCGGATTGGTGGCGAGGAGTTTGCGGTCATCATCGATGGCGACTGCCTGCAGTCCGCGCTACAAAGCGCCGAATACGCACGGCGAGAAATCGAGCAGGCGAATTTCATCTATAAGAATCAACATCTACATGTCACGGTGAGCATTGGAGTTGCCGACTCGCAAGCCACCGAGAACAAATCCGCATTGGTCAAGCGTGCGGACATCGCTCTGTATATGTCGAAATCCACTGGCCGCAATAACGTGCACTGGCACAATGGAAAGCGGTCAATTCTCTTTGCTCCCCGCCAAGCGACCGTTGACCCAGCCTCTGGTTTCTCGACAACGGGTGTCGCCGCACTGACCGAGACCAAGGACTTTAGCACCGTCTGCAACGAACTTCGTCAGCGTCTGGTCGCCGTCGCTTCTGAAGAGTGCTAACGCGCGAACTGTTGTATCAGTCACCTGCCAAACGATTTGGTAAACGAAAGCGGAGACACCGATTATCAGGCTCCGTCAAGGAACTGGCACAGCTGGCCATCATCGGCAACTTTCTGCAGAGCTAGCGCCGTTCGGGCGGCCGTCAAGACATCCGCCGAAGACAGGTGGAGATCGTCATGCTGCCCACTGATCTCGCGCAGAAATGAATCGAGATACGCACCAGGTTTACCCACTGGCAAAGGCGCGACACGCGGTTCGGATTCGCCGTTCTTGTAAACGGTGATACCCTGGGAGTTGGCGGTGGCTTCGAGCACTCCCTGGCTGCCCCAAAACGTGAATCGCCAATACAACGGCATCTCGTAGGCAAACGAATCGGGTGTCAGATAGGAGACGTCACAAACGACACCAGCACCATTTTCCAGCCGAAACATCGCCTGCCCGCATTGTTGAAACTGCGGATATTCAGTCACCGTGGCATTCCAGGCCCGCGCCGCCACCACAGCGTCGATGCGGTGGCCCGTTGCCCACGGGATAAAGTCAACTGCGTGAACCGCGATGTCGTTGAACACTCCACCGTGCATCCCAGGTTCGAAGTACCACATCGGCCGCCGGCCGTACAAAAGAGGGTGCTGGCCATCGAAGCTTACCGCCTGCACTTCGCCGATTTCATCCACCTGCAGCAACTTACGCAGCCCCAAATAGACGGGCAAGTCGCGCATGTCAAGCATACAACCGATGACGCGGGACTGCGCCGCCGCAATCGCTTCGATCCGATCGAGTTCAGCCAGCGAAATACAAAGTGGCTTGTCACTGATCACGTGCTTCCCAGCTTCCAGTGCCGTGGTCAGAATGTCCGCGCGACGTCCATAGCAATCTCCAACGGCCACGACGTCGCACTCGACACTCGCTAGCATGGCCGCGTAGTCGGTATGTGTAATCTGCACTTCGCCTGCTTCGGCAAGCTGCTTTGCGGCCGGCGCATCTTCTTCGCAGCACGCCACTACACGAATATCTGCGTGCGCCTGGCAACGGCGATACATGTCGAAGATATGTGGGTGTCGGAAGCCGACGAAGGCGAATCGAGTACTCATGGATTGCGTGCTTTCTCTGTACCTGTCTTCGGGTTCTGGGCTGGATCTTCAAGTTCACGCATCATGCTTCTAATCCGTGCGGCCAACTGCGCCTTGATGGCCAGATGCTCGGCAGCGGTGGAGCTGCTTAGATCGCGGGTTTCGCCGGGATCATTTCGCAGATCGTACAGCTCTTCACGGCCGACATTGTGAAAATCGATCATCAATTTCCAATCGGGAGTTCGCGCGGCACGCATATCTGTGGTCGCCCCGTGACGCATACTGTATTCGCAATACAGGCGATTGTCCCACTCGATTTTCTCACCACGCAACAAGGGAAGGAAATTGTGTCCACGAATTCTGACCGATGTGGGCAAGTCGATCCCAGCCATCGCCAACAGCGTCGGAAACCAATCAAGATTGCTGACGGTTTCCCCGACCATGGTGCCCGCCTTAATCTGCTTTGGCCAGCGCACCGCGCAGGGAACACGAATTGCCTGATCCAACAGGTTTGGACGCTGCTTGGGAGCAATTCCCGGCCATTTCTGCGGTGGCAGTTTGGTAAGTTGCCACTGCGCGTTCCCTTTGTACCAGAGACCGTGATGGCCCAAGTGGTACCCATGGTCGCTGGTAAAAATGACAATAGTATTTTCTCGCAAACCCAGTTCATCGAGTGTCTCAAGAAGCCGCCCCAAGTTGCGATCAACGCTCACCACACTAGCCATGTATTCGCGCGTCATCCGCTTGACACGTCGAACATCGAGGTCAACGAAGTTGGGATTTGGAATCTGTGGATCCAGTTCCTTGTAAGGCAACCAATCCTCGTCGCGGACTGGTAACCACCGTGCATGGGGTGCGCGAAAATGCAGGCTCAGCAAGAACGGCTGCTGGCAATTCTGCCGGACAAATTCGATCGCATGGTCTGTCAGAATGTCCGGTGTAAAGCCCTTGAACGGTCGACTGACACCGTCCTTCTCCAGTTTTGGATCGACGGGCGAAGCACCACCTGCGCGAAAACCGATGAAGTAGTCATATCCAGTTCGTGTCGGGTGGTAACGATCAGCTGTTCCCAGGTGCCATTTGCCAACAAGGCCCGTCTTATAGCCCGCGGCAGCCAACAACTCGGGCCAAGTCACCGTGTCAGGATCGAGACCATGTTCGGTCTCACGACTTGGATTGATCCAATCGAGAATCGCGAGTTCACTGCTGTACCGGCTGGTCATCAAACCGGCTCGAGATGGGCTACACACGGGCGTCGTCACAAACGCGTTGGCCAAGCGTACGCCATCACGAAACAGGCTGTCCATGTGCGGTGTCTTGAACTGAGAGTCGCCCACCATCCCAACGGCCGTAGGTGCCTGGTCGTCCGTGTAAACAAAGACGATGTTGGGACGTGTCTCGGCTGCCCCCGTTCGGCTCACGAGCGGCAAGACGATGACCAGAAGACTCAGTATGAAACGGTACATGATGAGCGACCTTGTTAATCAGATTGCGTTGGCGGGACGACGGACGCATTGATGGTCAGATCAAGCTGGTGCGTACCCAAAGGCGTCACGCAAACGCCTTACGCAACTGCTCAATATACGGGGGGCACGTCGTTCGCGGGTCTTCTGACTCTTCATATTCGAGCACGATATAGCCGCGATAATTGACGTTGCGCAGGATCTTGGCAATTCGCGGAAAATCCGCCGGTTGCTTAACTCTGTTCGGACCACTAACAACAACCTTCACCTGCACATTGATTGCGTGCGCCGCGACTTTGGCAAGGTCACCGTAAATGTCTTCAGTGTGGAAGTTGCCCGTATCCAGATTGACTCCGAACCAAGGACTCTGGACGTCACTGACGAGGCCCAGCAGGCCGGTCGCCGTGCTGGTTGGTCCACCATGATTTTCCAGTGCCAAGTGCACGCCATGCCGGCCCGCGTAATCGCAACACTCCTCCAAGCCGGAGACCATCAGCTTGTGCGCCATCTCGGGTGCAATGTCTTTCTTGACATGCCCCGCAAACACACGAATGACCGGGGCACCGAGAATTTCGGCGTGGTCAATCCACTTCTTTAGTGCGTGAATCTGTCTGTCTCGCTCTTCTCCTGGAGGATGTCCAAAGTCGTTTCCAACGGCCGTACCGGAGACATCGAGCCCCAGGCGAAAACACTGCTGCTTGAGCGCACGAAGGTATTCGGGAGTCACCGGGTCTGGAAAGTAATACGAGGTCAGTTCGGTCCCTTCCAATTGCATTTTCGCGCAGTCGTCGATGAAATCGGAAAGCTTCAGCTTCGCTTCTTTCTCATCTTTAGCATTTTTCTTTTTCAGGAGGCTCCGATAACTATAGGCCGCCAGACTGAATTTGAACTTCGGCGATCCATTTCGCAATATCGGTCTACTGCCCGAAGCCACGCTACTCAGCGCACCGGGCAAAGCAGCGCCCACGCAACAGGCAGCAGCGCTCTGAAAGAAACTGCGGCGATTTGGCTTGGCGGTCATGATCGGATCGATTGGATTGAAGGTGAGAAATAGGAACGCACTGGCTGCCATATTCTCATTGACGAGAAACGCCATTGCAAGCGCATCGACCGAGCGAGACCTTCGTAGGAGAGGCTGTAAAACGACGCGATGCGACAAGAGGCATTACCGCTGCAGCGTGCCAGTGGCCTGTGGATCCTGAGCCTGGCGGATGCCTGAATCGGGCGTTTGTCCCGCAATGACTGCATCGTCTGCCTGCCGCCACTTGGCCAGCATGTCGTCAGGGTCCTCGAAGTTTAAGTACACGACCTGCTCACCAGGCCCCAATTGAGCGCCCATTCCAGCCACGCGCCAACCAGAATCCTGGCGACGAAGCGCCCAGATGATGTCATAGCTGTTGCCGGCACCGGTTTGTGCCTCGGTCCACGTCGTGTTGACGTGCGCGCCGTTCTTGTGGGCACCCAAATACTCGGGGATGCCGATCTTGAATGTGGCCTCAGGAGAACCCAACGACCGCACGGCCAGATCACGTTTACGTGTCTCTTCGTACGCGCGGCGTGTTAGCAGCGCTTCGGCGACGCCACTATCGCCGCTCCGCAACGCGCCAAGAAATGCGGCAACAATCTGATCGGGCGGGGTTTCTTGTGTGAGCCCTGTGGGCAATTGCCGATCAGGGAGATCCTGCCTGACAAAAGTACTCAGGTCCGTCTCGACGATTGCGTTCGGCGGGTTGTTGACGTTGGCAGATTCGACGGCAGAATCAGACGCCTGCTGACGACACCCGATCAACCCGTAGCTCGCCAAGAACACTGCCAGAACTCTAATTGGTCTTTTCATCGTCAGACTTCCATGTCTCGAAACAGGCGAACAACTTCCATCGCACGTGGGAACAGAAGTTTGCCAATATCGCCTGCGCGGGTCAAGGCGAATGAGACAGACGCGAGTTGCGGCGAGTACTGGCGCAGCTAGCAAGCGTGAGACGGGCAGAAAACGCAATGGGCAGATAGTACGTTCAAACTCTCGCGCCCACAGACGCTACGGCGCGGCGGTTTCTTCCTTCGTATCGGCGGTTTCGGCTGGTGCGCCGATCGACTTTCGGAAGTCTGCCTTGGCCGAGGATACCGTGGCGTTCAAACCGACCAGTTTGAGGAAATAGTCCTATTTCTGTATGGCAAATATTAAGACGACAAATAGAGCGACAATCATCAAACCAAGAATCACGATGGCGGCAATTGATTTTCCAGTGGCGGACGATCGCTGACGCGCTACGCGACCGTTCGACTTATCCGTTTTTTTTTGAATCGACTCGAGGGCAGCAATCGTTTTAGGTTCCGCGCCCATCTGAGCTGGCGTATCGACGGGATCCGTCGGCTGTTCTGGGGATGGAGCCAGCGAAGGAAAAATGGGGCCGGCGATCTGCCACTCCGCCCATCCTTCGCACCACACCATCGAGTCTGCGCCGACGCGACCTTCTTGCATCCATCGCCGCATCACGTCACCCTTTGCCGGTCCGAATTCGCCGCCGGAGGCAGGACGAACGTACCAAACTGCATTGGGCGACGCATCAATTGGATCTCCAACGGTCGGCGCGATCGCCTCAAATGAAGGTAACGGATCACCGTTGGCGGGCGCATTCGATTTGGCCGCGGCCATACTGGCTGGCGACGCAGCGACTGTCTGTGCCGTGAGGCCCGTGGGTTTAGTACCAGTGGGCTCAGTATTCGGGCGGATCCTGGGAGCCCCTTCAGGAATTTCGCTTTCCAGCGGAATCTCCCACCGAGCGTCGCAATGCGGGCAGATTCCGCGCTTGCCGGCCAAGAACGTCTTCACGTTCATGCGACGACTGCACTCGGGACAATAGAACCGTATGCCCATGCAAAAAAGCCAGCTCGATCTTGTGCAACAACGGGGCCGTCCGCAGCGGCGGCAGTTAAGCAAAGTCCATTATACATTGGGAGTTACCGATGTGAAGATTGGTGATTCTAACCATTCTTGCCAGGAGAGCCTGCATCGCTGTATCTTCACAGGCTGAACTTCCATTATTCCAGCAGAAAAGGCGAATTCCGTGTCAGATGCCGAACCCAATTGTGAAGGCCCAGTCGAAATTGCCGTGATGGGCGATTTGACGGACAATGTGGCGGACATTGCCGACAAGCTGCTGGGAGTCCCCCAAGGTGGCCCCTGCACGCTGTACTTCGATTCGCCCGGTGGCAGCCCATACGCAGCCGTCTCTTTGATGAACCTTGTGATCCTTCGCGAGTTGCAAGCGACAGCGATCGTCACTGGCGAGTGTTCGTCGGCAGCCTTATGGCCACTGGCCGCCTGCCAGCGACGATTTGTTACCCCTTATAGCGCGTTGCTGTTTCATCCCATGCGATGGCAAAGTGAAGAAAATGTCCAACTGGCTGAAGCAGCCGAATGGGCGCGCCATTTCGCCCATCTCGAATCACAGATGGACCAACTGCTGGCAGACCTGTTCAACATACCCCTGGACAAACTCGTTGCCTGGATGCAACCGGGCCACTATGTGACGGGGACCGAGATCGCGGAATCAGGACTGGCTGAAATACTCGACCCAATCTCAATCGTGATGATGCGCCGACAAAGTGCTGCCCCATAGGGACGGCGCATGGCGCGATCTGCACCGTTGCACGTAAATCAGCCGCCCGCTAGCAACAGGTTGCCCTTTCGCTGGATCTCAGTTGGAAATAGCATGTGCGCGCTTCAACCGGCCGGTTCGAGATGATCAATCGTCAGGCGATTCAATTCGCTGGGAGCCATCCGTGATTTGTAATCGCCTCCGCATGCTATTGGCGCTGTTCGTCTTGATCGTCGCTGCGTGTGACAAAGCAAAGTCACCCGCCATCGAGTCTGCCGCCGGGCTCCACAAGTATGGTGCGTTGCCAGGCTTGCGAACTTCGCACCTGCAGGGTCTACACGACGAGCTTGCGCGACTGGAAAGCGAGCGGGCGACGGCTGCTCAGCTGACGGACAGCCGATTCACCGTTCCTACTACGTTGAGCCCCGGATCGGAAGCGATCGAACCCCAGAAGAAGGCGGCATCCCTGCAAGCTGTTTTCGAACGGGAACTGCAGGAATCACTGCTCAAGCAACTTGACGAGCTTTATCCCGTGGGCCCTTTCGTATTCTCTCCCAGCTCGATGCGAGCCGCAATTCAATTGAAAGACCGCTACGACGCACAGCGTCAGCGGATTCATCAGATCATCGCCGAACTCGACCGAGGTTTTGGAATTCAACTGACGCGAGGATTGGCCGCGGACACCTCATTTACTGACGTCGTCACGATCGGCAATCGGCTAGATGCGATCGTAGCGGCCGAATTGTTGAATCGTGACAATCCGTCAGGCGCAACGGTGATCTTGCGAGAGATGACAGCCGCCATCGAATCTCTGGCAACGGAGAAACACATCGTTCCTCGGATCGCCGCGGTGCACCGACGTGGTGAAGCGTTGCGCGTGATGGAGGCGATCGCGATGCACCCCAACGCGACCCTGGAGACCCATCGGCGGCTCGGCACCCTGATCGACGACCAACTAGTCAACTGGCCGGCGGATCAGTTTGCTTGGATTGGCGATCGGGCGATCGGAATACAAACATATGAGCTGGTTCGCGACGGCTATCTGCTCTCGATTCTGGAACACGACGAACAAAGCAGGCTACGTCGCGAAGTGGGCCTCGACCGGCTTGCGACGCAAGTCGCGGAAAACGTGGACCAGGACGAGCTGTTTTACTTGCGCGCGATGCGCCAGACCATCGATGCGTGCCAGCGCCCCTATCACCAACGCGAGCGTGTATTTCGCGAAGTGAACCGCAAACTGGCTTCGCTGCGCGACTCACTCGCGTATCCGCTGGTGGCGGACTTGATTCTCTGGAAGAATGTGCAGGAAGGGCAACGCCTGCAGGCATTGGATCGCGCGCGCTGTGAAGCGTGGTCCATCGCACTGGCGGCCAGTGTCGGCGCGCCGCGACCGGCGTACAACATCAATCCGTTGACCGGCAGACGGTACATCATTGACCCGCGACCGGACAAAGTGATCGTGGATGGCATCGACCCGAACAGAGGGGCGTCGCCCATTATAATTCCTCGCCAGAACGCCGTACTGAACACGAAGCGGTGAGGATTTCAGTCAACGTCGCAGCAGCGGGCGATTCTTCCTTCGGGTCAGACGTTGTTTGCGGTTTTCAGTGCTGTTGTGAGAATTGTTCGAACCATCATGCGTGGAGCGCATAATGGGATGGCGTTAGCCCGGATTATTCACGTACAGACATGCAAATGACATAAAGCATTCAATGAAAGGGAGTTGCGGTCATCTTGCCTAAAACACCGCGCAAAATCGAACCCACACTAGCCCGACGCGCGAGCGAGGGAGTCACGCGTTTCCCTCGCTCGCGCGCTTTAAAGTTGCCTATTTCAACTGTTGGCCGAAGGCCTCCTGTCAACGTAGCCTGGGGCATCGCCCCAGGGAGGTTAAAAAACACCGTTCTATTGGCCACAGGCCATGTTCACACGACCTTCGCCACCGATGATTATGGCCTTCGGCCAAACACGACCAACTGCTTACGATTCCTGGGGCGATGCCCCAGGCTACGGTGATTGATGGCCGTTGGCCA
>JASLRF010000194.1 GCA_030744095.1 Pirellulaceae bacterium
GGTGAATGGTGAATGGTGAGCGGCGTGGCTTCGTCCGAAACGTCAGTTTGTCTTGGGCCGCTGCTCGGTGACACGGATTGTCATGAGCTGTTGCTCTTGTATCCGAATGTTCATTGGTTGCCCGGCTAATTTGCCTGCGACGGTTCCATGAATGTGAAAGGTTTCGCGTGCATTGCTGACGCGATGGTGTTTGCGGTCATATTCCACCGTGCCGTCGGCTTGGTCGACTGTGAAATCAGCAGAGGTAACGCGAAATCCCAGGGGGCCAGCTGCGGCCTTCGCTTCCGGTGGGGTGAACTCAAGCGCGTGTCGAAAACTGATGGACTGCAAATCGCCGTGTACATCATTACCGATAAACGTCGTGGTTCCAGACCACGAGCCAAAAGGTGAAAAGTCATGCGTTATTTGCCGCACGTACGGTTGTCCCTGAGCGACGCTGTCGTCGGGGTGGAAAAAGGTAAGCTGTGCCAACTCTTTCCACCCGTCTTCATCAATCACCGAAGTCAATTGCAGGCCTGTGCTGCCCGGCAATGTGACTGGCAGCGAGAACCTGTTTTTCTTGAGGCCGGTGAATTCGACGACTTCGTCATGTTCATTCAGCTTAAACGTATATTGCTGACGCTCCAGTAACTTCAGTGACTTGGTGAACATGGCGCGTGACAGATCGTCGGCGTGATCCAAGAATGTGCGTTCGATGATCTGCACGACCTTTCGAGAGCCGTCAGCCGCGCGAGCCGCAATCTCAAGTTGTGAAACAATACGATATCGCAGCTCTTGTGGAAGTGTCATGCCGGGTATCACAAAGGTCGGCCTACGATCGATTTCCAAGGTCTGGAACAAGACGCGCGGGCCGTCGTCTTTGGGCTGATCGGTGCTGTGCGGCAAGGGGGATGCCGTCGTGCTTTCCGTTGCAGCACTGCGTAGTCCGAGGGGCTCCGTGGAAGGAACGGGAGTGACAGGAACGGTGGGCGGCTTTTCCACCGTAGGAGACGGCGTTACGTCGGTGGGACTGCCAGCGGAATCGGAATCGGCGTTCGCGCTGTGACGTGCCGAGCGGTTCGTTGGTGAGGGACCAAAGCCGGACGCCATTCCGCCAACCGGCAGCGGAGCTGGGTTGCTCTTAGCTGGATTGCTCTCAGTTGGATTGCTCTCAGTTGGATCGGCCGAGGCGGTCGTCATTTGTCCATCGTGGGTCTTCTGGCTCGCAGTCGAATTCGGAACCGCACCGACGGCGACTTGCGATTCGCTGTCGTGGCTTGACTTCGTGCCAACCACATGGCCAATCCAGAAACCGCACACCAAAATCGCAACGCCGATCGCCATCCAGACCGCTCGAAACGCCCACGATGCGCCTGGCGCGCGGCGGCTTTGTCTTGAGTGGTGCTCACTGGGTTCACGATCTGAAGTCGTTCGCTTGATGGCCTGTTTCGCGGCGGCTGGTCGAGTCGGTTCGACGCGGGGCGGTCCGATGGGAGGTGGACTCTCGACGGGATGTGCCGCGGACGAAGCGGCTGCCGTATCAGGGTTTGGTGGCCGAGCAACCGAATCCCCATCCAACGGGAGTCCAGGCAGAGGAGGCGGGGCAACCGGCGTTGCCAGCCCCAACGATTCGGCCGTCGCCCAATCGCCCATACCTTCTCGCCACACCAAATCGGTGGCGGCGATTTCGCAACGGCCGGCACGCTGGCTCAGATCTTCGCTCGTCACGGGGCCCTTGATGCGACCGCCAATCGCGTAATACCATTGCGCCGTCACTAGCGAAACTCCTTGACGAACCGTTCAACGTCGGCTCATAAATGCTTGATCATTAGGACAACGACCGGTCGCAAAGCCGTGAGATTTCTGGACAGGATTCTGTGACGAGTTCGGCTACGACGCCTCAGAAAGGATGTGACTTATCACAGAAAACCAGATCAGTTGGTCGAACGTTATTCAGCGCTTGGCAATGTGGCGTGCAGGCCATCCAAAATCACCCTGGTTGCTTCGCCCTGATAATCCTTCAGGTCTTGTTGTGGTGAATCCAGAATGCTGCCCAGGACCAAGATCTTGTCTTGCCGTTGATAGTCGCCGGACGGGTCATTGATGCTGACTACTTTGAGCACACTCTTGTTCGGCATGACCAACGACGTAACGTAATATGGGGCTGCGAAATCGATCGAATCAACGGTACCACAAACAACGAGACCATTATGGGGCCGGCTGTTCTTTATCCAGCTGGGAGCTACCTTGCCGATCAGATCCAGCTTGGCTGGCTGCTTCCCGACGCCAAGTGCGAACTTGCCAACTTCATTGACTTCAACGGACGCGGAAACCTGGTCGACAAACGTGATTGCTTCGCCAAGTCCCGCCATCGTCATGTAAAACTCCTTCGCCAACGATAGTTGTTTAGGACCCGGCTCGGTGGATGAGCTGTCCATGGCGGTACTAGCACTGACGGCCCCAGTGAGTCGCGATGACAATTGGTCTACCGAAATCTTGGGTGCATTTCTCACACCTTCGAAGTCGCCCGTTGCTGCCGGCGGCGGTGTCGGTGTTGGGGCGGGGGGCGTCGTCGTCGGGGGCGGTGAGATCGGTGGATTTGAGTCGCCACTATCACCCGGTTGCGATTCCTCGGGCGTGGCATCAGTCGCGGTTGGAAAAGACTCCAGATTAATCATGGGGACTTCGATGTCAGGTTTGGTGCCTAAAACGTCATCTTCGGTTTCCGTCGCCAGCGGCGCGAGAGGATCCGAGGAACTATCACCGCTCGATGGCTCCTTACCGTCATCAGGCTCTGCCGCGTCACCGGCGGGAACTTTGCCAGTGTCGGAAGTTTCGTCTTTGCTGTTCTTCTTATTCCGTTTCTTTTTCTTCTTTTCGCCTTGCTTCTTGTTGGGATCGGGCATGCCATCAAACGAAGCTGTCGGCAACTCGGGGTTGCCGACGTCGTCAAAGTTGAAGCTTCCCAAGGAAGGGCTGGAAGAATCTTGCTGTGATTCCGTTGCGGCATTCTTCTCGACGACCGCGTTGCCACGAAACTTGGGATGAACCAGAAAGGCAGCAAAGCTTGGAACCTTCGGGCCCAGTTCGATGGGATCGCGTTTATAATCACCTGGCAACCACCACAGAATCAGCTGCCCGATCGTGAGACCGATCACCCCGCCACCGACGATCTTGACCATTTCCTTGATGGCACTCTTTTGGGGGCGTTGCGAACGGGCGCGTCGTGTGGTTACGGTACCTGCCGACCCCGAGGTCACCGATCCATCTTCGAAAGCAAACGCTGGGGCGGAATCCGGCTCCGTACTGGAATCTTCGAATGAGAATTCTTGGGTGGCCGTCTTGCCTTCGCCGTTGGAGTCGGTGACCAGGTCTGTTCCCGAGAACGTCTTCTTCGAGGGCGAGAAAGCGGCATCGGCTGCCCCCGGGTCGTTCAATACGACGAGCATCGGGGCCAGGCGATCGAGCGCTTCGGCCAATTCAAACTCCTCCACGCAGAGCGGGCATTGCACCCGCGCTTCAGCGCTGGCATTAGCCGGCATCCTGACCTGTTCATCGCATTTCGGACAGTTAACCGTCGTCATCAGAGTCTCCAGGGGAGGTGATGGCACTACGCACGTCTGGCGAGGCTGTGCCTCAGACCGACGCGAGCTATCGCTCGGTCGTGGCGACCCGCTCCCCGACCAACCTGCGGTCGGTGCCTGTCGCTGAAAACGTGACTCATTTGTACAGATAAACCTGATACCAGCTTTCTAGTGTAGCAACGCCGATGCACGGATGGCTAGGGTTTCCCGGTCTTAACCGTTCACTCTAGGCCATAAAGCTCACTCCAGGCCATAAAGCGGAGTGTATTTTGACCGCAATTGGGACAACAAAGCCTCGTGCCCCAGCGGTTTTCCCGTGACGGACTCCACCAGTTCATTCGCGGAATAGCACTGGCCCGGTTTGTGGATGCGATCTCCGAGCCAATCCAGGAGCGGCCGAAATTCGCCCTGGGAGAATTGGACGTCCAATCCCCCAAGTTCGTTGTCCGCCGCCGCAAAAAACTGCGCCGCGTACAGGTTGCCCAGGGAATAGGTGGGGAAGTATCCGATCAGCGCGGCACCCCAATGGACATCCTGGAGCACGCCGTCTGCATCGGTCGGTGGTTCGATGCCCAAGTAGTGCCGGTATTTTTCCCGCCAGGCTTCTGACAGATCGGTGACGGTAAGCTCGCCGTTGATGAGCGCCTGCTCTAATTCGAAACGGATGATAATGTGCAAATTGTACGTCGCTTCGTCAGATTCGACGCGAATCAACGACGGTCGCACGTCGTTAATGGCGAAAAAGAAATCGTCCAACGCAACGTCTTGCAGAGATTGTGGAAACAGCTCTTGGGCCAGCGGGAAAAAATGTTGCCAAAAAGCACTACTGCGACCGACGAGGTTTTCCCACATTCGCGATTGTGATTCGTGAATACCCAGAGAGATGTAGCTGCCTGGCGGCAGGCCGTATTGACTGGATCGAAGTCCTTGATCGTAGATCCCGTGGCCGGCCTCGTGCAGGATACCGAAAAAGGCCATCGGGAAAAAATGGTCGTCGTAACGTGTCGTGATGCGGCAATCGTCCGGTCCCATTTCCGCGCAGAACGGATGATCCGTAACATCAAGCCGGCCGCGCTGGAAATCGAAACCAATCTTGGCCGCTGCCTGACGGCCGAACGCCTGTTGATCGGCGATGGCAAACTCACGTCGGAGGATCTCCAATTTGGGACGACGACTGCTGCCGGCGATGGCCGCTACTAACGGCACCAGTTCCTGGCGAAGTTCCTCCAAGACTCGTGCCACGTTCGCCGTTGTCTCTCCCGGCTCGTAGTCATCAAGCAGCGCATCATAGGGTGATTCGACGTAGCCGACTGCCTCGGCTTGTTCGCGTTTGAGTTCAATGATTTCGCTAAGTACGCCAGCAAACGATGCGAAGTCGTTGTTCTTTCTCGCCTCGACCCAGGCCTGTTGGCCAAGTACGGATGCTCGACTAAGCGCTTCCACCAATACTTGGGGCACCTTGGTCAGCTTGTCAAAATCACGTTTCATCATGCGAATGGTCGCACCGGTGTCGCTGTGTGGATCATGCGCCATTTCACTGTCGTTCAGTTCTGCCAGCCATTCCCCAATTCTCGCGTCCGTTCGGTGTGCATGGACCTTACCGGAGAAATACGCGATCTGATCCGCGCGGTAGGCACCGGCAGCAGGCGGCATGAGCGTGCGTTCGTCCCACTGTAGAAGTTCCAGTACGGAGCTCGTCAGGGCGATTTCACGAGCGTGCTCGCAAAGTTGTTCGAAGGTGGAAGGCATGTTAATTGTCAGCTTGTGGCAAGGTTCAGGTTGCGGCAGGGTTACAGTTTGTGGCTGGGTTACAGGTTGTGGTCTCCCGACCCAGCCACGTGTCGTGACCGCAGGTCTCCCTTTCCGAACACTAAACGCAAACTTCGGTTGCGAAGTGGAGACCTTCGGTCGCCGGAGTGTCCCGGTCGGGAGACCGGGGCACAACAGGTTGGTCGGGGCACAACAGTGTATGATGGGAGACGGGGACACAACAGTATCACCGGGGTACAACAGTGAGTATTCAGGCGGCCGGCCGACCAGCGTGGGGCCACATTATTCGTACCCTAGGTTGCGTTCGACCTGTCGCGATTCTTCGCTAAGCCCTGTCAGTTCACTATTTGCCGGTGGCGTCCCTAAAACGCTGCCCCAATCTGGCGCGAAGGATTCTTCGCTGTCAGCATTGAGTCGCATGGTCGCACAGCCCGTCAGCGAGATCATCACGGCGATCAGTATGACCGCGGCCATGTTGTAAAGAGCCTGGTTATCGATGTTCCTTGGCATTCTTATCTCACCCTTGAGTGTCTTCGAATGTCGCCAGAAGTCCGAGGATGCCGCGCGCAGTCTTCCGGGTTGTTTCGACCAAAATGTCGTGTTTCGATCAAAATGTAATGCCGCCGCGGATCATCGCGGTGTCATCGGCTTTCAAGTCAGGCAAGCCCGAGGCGAATTCGATCACACGGCCCCAAACAAAGCCGATCTCGAGGCGGAATCCGGCGCCGCCATTGAGTTTTCGTTCCAGGCCAACGTACGCGCGATAGTCGCGCAAGGTGATCTTTTCTGTTGTGCTTGGAATCCGCTCAATTGCGTAACTGTCGCCGCCGAATTCGGCACCGAAGTAAAGCCAGTCTTCGTGCCTGGCCTCGCGTCGAATCAGGTGAGCCAGTTTGGGACGTGGAAAAACGATCTCGTACTTCTTCCGGTCGTCTGGCATCCAGATGACCCCGGCCACAGGCAGGGTCGTTGCGTCCTCGCGTCCTAGATATAAGATGCCCAGAATCATTTGCAGTTGGCCTGGCCGCCAGTCGTAACGAATCATTCCCTTGCCAGTCACGCGAAAGGCGTCCGTGCTGTGTTCGAAATCGCTGAAGATGCTCGGTGCGACCCCCATGATCGCAGTCCAGCGTGAGCTTAGCCGAGGCAACCAAGTAAAATCGAGATAAGTCTCGTAGAGCTGTGGTGGCAGATTGACGACTTGCGGGCCATCCAAAAAACGTGTGTTGAAAGCCGGAGTGATGAGCAGTGGCCATTCGCGAGTGGGCAGTGGAAGCGCGAATGTGGCTTGGAGGTCGATTTCCGTCACACCAAAATCATCGGATTTGTCGTTTCGGTCGATCCATGTTCCGTTAAAGCAAAGCAACTGAAAGAACCCATCTTTGTGATCCGTTATGCCGCTGTCGTGCAGTAACGTTGGATCCACGGCAGGGAAAATCAGCTCGCCTTCGCTGATCGGAGTGCCGTAATAGTCCGGCATCGCAATGGCTGGCTGTGTAGCAGTCAGCCCCAACCCTGCCTGGCCAGGGAAGGACGATTCCGGCAATGAAAACCGGCCTGTCGCCGTGCTAGGAGTAAGCAACTGGGGCGTCAACGTTTGCGTCAGTAGATGGGATGACGTCGGGAGATGCGGTGTCGCTGAGAGTGGTTGCGCTGAGAATTCCGGCGACGGTAGTGGTGTAAATGTGGTTGAGCTTGGTATCGAGTAAGGGATGGTCGAGTTCGCGGGCAAGAACTGGATGGCCGTTGGGTCGGGGCCTTCGTACCGCAGCGGCGGATTTGAGAATCCGAGACCCTGCGGTGGTGGTGTTTGTGCGATTGCGGGCGAGGCGTTCAGCGCAAAAAGAACGAGCAGACAAGTCGCCCGGACACTCCATCCGAAAAGGTGGAAAGTAGGAGGATTCACGGTAGCAGTCTCATCCTGGTTAGGACTAGCGCATCAATCATAGTCGCTGGTCGCTCCGCGAACTTGGCGTAATGTTCGCGGAGCGAACAACGACTATACGACAGTTATTGATTCAACGACCCTTAGTACGCGAGGCCGCCACGAATCATGATGGTGTCTTTCAATGTCCGCTTGGCGATTGGACCAGACGCAAACACAAGCTTGCGGTCAAACACATACGCAGTTTCCACGAACCCCCGCGTTCCACGATGACAAGTCCATTCGAGCCCGACGCCGGCGCGAATGTCGTTGATGTCAACGCGTCGGTCGCCCCCAATGCCTCGATCGATGGT
>JASLRF010000195.1 GCA_030744095.1 Pirellulaceae bacterium
AACGGCGAAAGGCCGCTGCAGTGAATCGGCACGCGCCGTGGTGTCGAGACCGCCCCTTTTTCCCGGGTGTCCCTTGTTTCTGGAGGCGCGTCTTGCAGCCGCCGTTTTTCACCATTTTTCTTCCAATCTGGTTTGAGCACCGCCGAAGCCCCCCTGCCAGAGCCGATTGAATCCAATCTCGCCTTCGATCGCCGATCCGCCTACGATATAACCAAGCCTGCATAAGCAAGCCCGCCAGACGCGGACACCTGAATTCCTCACGCAAGCAAGACGTATGGGCATCCACGACCGAGAATACTATCGCGACGATACCCAGAGTGGGGTCAATCTGGGTGGCGACTGGTCCATCGTGGCCAAGTTGATCGTCATCAATGTGGTGGTCTATGTCGCGGATATCTTTGCTGGCGGCGATCACTGGCTCATGAAGAGCCTGGCTGCCAGCCCCGAGTCAATCACCAAGCCGTGGATGTGTTGGCAGCTGCTCAGTTACGCGTTTGCCCACGACTACCACGGATTCAACCACATCTTCTGGAACATGTTCGGCCTCTGGATGTTCGGCCGAGACATTGAAAGTGTCTATGGAAGAAAAGAGTTTCTCTGGATGTACCTCCTTACGGCGGTGCTGGGCGGACTCGTTTTCGTCTTACGCAGCATGGCAGTCTCTGCCCCGGGCGATTGGCCATTTCATCGCGTCGTGGGGGCATCCGGCGCCGTCACGGCGGTGACGCTACTTTACTGTCTGCATTTTCCCAAGCGAACCATCCTGCTCATGATGATCCTCCCGGTGCCCGCCTGGGCCGTAGGAATGATGATCATCGTGGGCAATATAGTGATGATGTTCAATTCGAGCGAGCCCGTCGCTTTTGATGTACATTTGGTGGGAGCTGCCTTCGCCATTGGTTACTTCAAATTTGGGTGGCGCGTCAGTAGTTGGGTTCCCGGTCTGCGACTTCCCAGGGTCAATCGGTCGACGAAGTTGAAGCTCCATGAACCTAAAGACAACTATGAAACGCTCGATGTCGAAGGCGATCGACTACTGCAAAAAGTTGGCCGCGACGGCATCGACAGCTTGACGAAGTCTGAGCAGCGAAAGCTGGAAGCGTACAGCCGACGTATGAAGCAGAAACACCGCTAACCCGGCTCATTCGATGCCTGGAATTTCTAAAGTCAAAAGCTTGAACGAGTTGGCCGATCTACTGGCCGAACTCCGCACTACAGATGGCGACAAGCCGCCTGTCGTCGTCCATTGCCATGGAGTCTTTGACTTGCTGCACATTGGGCACATACGCTATTTACAAAAAGCCCGCGAATTGGGCGATCTTCTGATCGTAACCGCCACGCCGGATCGGCACGTCAACAAGGGGCCGCATCGGCCCGCTTTCAACGAGAAACACCGGCTGGATTCGCTGGCAGCGCTCGATTGTGTGGACTACGTCGCGGTAAACGAGTGGCCCACTGCTGCTGAGACGCTGCGATTGCTCAAACCTGATATCTATGCGAAGGGCGCTGAATTCCGTGACCACGGAACTCCCGAACTGCGCGGAGAAGAAGCTGTCGTGCAGGAGCTTGGTGGTCGCGTTGAGTTTATTGATGAAGTGCGGTCCAGTTCGTCTCATCTGATCAACCAGTATCTTTCGCAATTCGACGAAACGACCGACGAGTACCTCCGTGATTTTCGTTCGCGCCATTCGCTTTCGGAAGTGATTGACTGGGTCGAAAAGGCCCGCGGGCTCCGCATTTTGGTCGTTGGTGAGGCGATCATTGACGAGTACTATTCGTGCTCCGCCATCGGCCAATCCGCGAAAGCGCCGATCTTGGCGGCACGTTACGAATCACATGAACGGTTTGCCGGCGGAGCAATGGCCGTGGCCAACCATTTGGCCTCGTTCTGCGATGGCGTTGACTTGTTGTCGATGATCGGAGATATGGGCTCCGAAGAAACGTGGCTGCGGAGTCAATTGAATACGAATGTCCACGCGGATTTCGTGACGAAGGGCAACTCGCCCACGATCGTCAAACGTCGGTATCTCGAATCGTATTTCCAGTTGCCGATGTTCGCGATCAATTTCCTCAATGATGACCCGTTGTCGGCCACCGAACAGTCCGATGCGTGTCGCCGACTCAAAGACGTCGATCAGTACGACGTAGTCATCGTGACTGACTATGGACATCAGATGATGGCGCCTGGAGTGATCGAGACACTTGGAAACGGGGCTAAGTTCTTGGCGGTCAACACGCAGTCAAACGCGGCGAATAAAGGCTTCCACACGATTTCAAAATACTCACGAGCAGATTATGTCTCCTTGTCAGAACTCGAATTACAGCTCGAGTGTCGCAGCCGCAACGGCGAACTCTCCCAAATGCTGATGGATGTCGGTCAGCGTTTGTACGCGTCCACGATTGCAGTCACGCTCGGAAAACTCGGCTGCCTTTGCTACAATCGGCGCGCTGGATTTCATCAGGCGCCCGCACTGGCCACGAAAGTGGTTGACCGCGTGGGTGCTGGCGACGCCTTTTTTGGCTTCACTTCGCTGTACGCCGCCTTGGATGCGCCGCTGGAGATCCTCGCATTTCTGGGGAATGTTGCCGGTGCCGAAGCCGTTGCCGTTGTCGGCAACAAGCAGACCATGGACTCGCTGCTTCTCAAGCGGCATATCGAATCGCTCTTCAAATGAACAACGATCTGAAAACCGTGCTGGTAACTGGCGGCGCCGGGTATGTCGGCGCTGTGCTGACGCCCAAACTGCTGGCGGCCGGCTATCAGGTGAAGGTGCTAGACCTCTTCATTTTTGGCGAAGGCCCGTTGGCTAATGTCCGCAGCCATCCAAATCTGGAACTCATCAAGGGTGACATTCGGGACGTAGGATTGCTTCAACGGTCGTTTGTTGATTGCGATGCCGTCATTCACTTGGCCTGCGTTTCCAACGATCCCAGCTTCGACCTCGATCCGAAACTCGGCAAGTCCGTTAATTACGACGCCTTTTTCGACATTGTGGCGGCGGCCAAACAACGGCAGGTCGAGCGGTTTATTTATGCTTCATCGTCGAGCGTTTATGGCATCAAGAGCGATCCCAACGTCACTGAAGAGCTACCGTTGGAACCGTTGACCGACTATTCAAGATACAAAGCCCTCTGCGAAGACGTGTTGCTGGACGACCCGGATCGTGGCTTCACGACTTTGATCTTGCGTCCGGCCACGGTCTGCGGCAATTCGCCCCGGTTGCGGCTCGACTTGACCGTCAACATCCTCACCAACCATGCCTATCACAACGACGTCATCAAAGTGTTTGGCGGGCGGCAGATGCGGCCCAACATTCATATCGATGACATGACAGACGTTTACCTGAAGTCTCTGGAATGGCCGGCAGAACTGATCGACGGGCAGGTTTTCAATGTGGGTTACGAAAACCATACGGTCGCGGAGATCGCCGAGACGATTCGTGAGGTCGTCGGGGATCACGTCGACATTGTCACAACACCGACCAACGACAATCGGTCCTACCACATCTGCTCGGCCAAGATTCAACGGGTCTTGGGCTTCACGCCGAAGCGGACCATTCGAGACGCGGCAACCGATCTGCTAACCGCCTTTCGCGCGGGTCATGTTCCCGATGCCATGTCAGACGATCGGTATTTCAATGTCAAGACGTTACAGTCGATGAAGACGCCTTGAGTGTCGCGACTGAACAGTTCTCAGATCATACCGTCCAGTTCGACGTCGACGCGTCATGTCGGCGGCGGTGTACTACGGCACCGGTTCGACTTTCAGTTCGATTTGGAATGGCTCGAGGATTTGCACCGTGCCCTCGACGCGGTCAAATTGGCCTTTCAGAGTGGCACCCTGCCGCCGGCCCGGCGAATTAGCACTATACAACGGGCGCTCGAATGAGAGCGTCGGAGGGACGCTCCAGCCGTACGTCGTATCGACAAAATCGATAGCCGATATCGAATCGAACGAGGCGCGACTCAGCTGTTCGTTCACCGCGCTGAGGACCCGCTCCTGGCTCTGGACCAGTCGCTGAGCATTCCGGTAGACCGAGAATCCTCCCCAAGGTATTCCTACCACCATAATCAGTAGGAGGATCCACTTGGTGATTGTCGCAAATCCATCGCCCACTGAACGGCGAACTTTCTCCCACCGCGATTTTCGGGCCTCTG
>JASLRF010000196.1 GCA_030744095.1 Pirellulaceae bacterium
TGGCGGCAATCTCGTCTGGAATCTCAGGTCGCAACTCGCGCGGATCGGGCGGTGGGTCACTGCTATGGCTGAGCAATTTTTGCAGCACCGTTCCTTCGGGGAACGGAGGCATACCCGTCAACATGTAATACAACGTGCAGCCCAACGAGTAGAGGTCGCTGCGAACGTCAGCACAGCGCGGATCGCGTGCCTGTTCGGGCGAAATGTAATCGAATGTTCCCAGTGTGACACCAGTCGCCGTCAAGTCGTTGGCTGGAGAATCAACATGGTGTAATCGGGCCAATCCCATGTCGACCAACTTGGCGCGACCATCTGGCATCACCAACACATTCGAAGGCTTAATGTCGCGATGCACGACATCCCTTTCGGAAGCGTGATCCAACGCCTCGGCCACCTGCAGCATGTAGCTGACGGCCTCTTCGGGCAACAAGGGCCCTTTGTGCTCGACGAGGTCGCGGATATTGACGCCTTCGATGTATTCGAAAACGATATAGTTCCAGCCCTGATCTTCGCCCACATAGTAGACACGCGCAATGTTGGAATGATCTAGCCGCGCGGCGCTTTGCGCTTCATTGCGAAAACGTCGCAGAGTCTCCTCGTCGGTGCTTTCGTTGGAGACAACCTTGACCGCGACGGTTCGCCCCAACGTGTTATCAACGGCACGAAATACGGCCCCCATGCCGCCACCACCGATGAACTCTTCCAGCTCGAAATGCCCCAGTTGCTCTCCAGCCAACGAGGCGCCAATTTCGTTCGGCTTGACAGGGCGCAACATTTCAGGTGACGGCAACGGTCTCCGTTTTGAAATGACGGTTCGTTCATCGCTGGGCAGAATCGCACGACGCCCAACGGATGATCCGGTTAGAGGTTGATCATCCAAGGGGTGATATTGCGTCGTTTTCGGTAGATCTTGGTCAGACACCACTGTGGTCCCTATCCACGGATTTGGCTCGGATCCGCACGGCAAGACGAATGTCCGCAGAGACGACAAAAGGAAACGCAGAATCCTAAGACACCCTTCTTATTTTAGTAATCACCCGATCAAGCGTCAACGGATAACCTGTGATGGCGCTTGGATTTGCGGGATTCGGTATTGTCCACTGCATGGCCTGGGCGGACCCCCACATGGTTTTCACGCGTCAGGCAATTACGATGTGGAATCAGAATTTCCCAGGCAACGGAGAGAAACACCATGGAAAAACTCGCCCGGCGATCGCACCTGCTTTCCCGCAAGCACCGTTCAAACACCATGAAACTTGCAGGCACCTTTTGCTGCTTGCTCGCAGGGATCGTGTGCGATGCCCGATACAACGCCACCGCAGCCGAGCGCCCCAACATCGTCTGCATTCTTGTCGACGATCTGGGTTATGGCGACCTAAGCAGCTATGGTGCTGACGATCTACACTCACCTAACGTCGATCAACTTATCAAGTCGGGCGTGCGGTTCGACAATTTCTATGCCAACTGTCCGGTCTGTTCACCGACGCGCGCTTCATTGCTGACAGGCCGATATCCCGAATTAGTTGGTGTACCCGGGGTGATTCGCACGCACCCGGAGAACAGCTGGGGGGAATTGGCCCGCGATGCAGTTCTGCTGCCCGAGGTGCTCAAGCGTGCCGGCTATCGAACCGCCATCGTTGGTAAATGGCACCTTGGGTTGGAAGCCCCAAATCGTCCACACGATCGAGGTTTTGACCTGTTCCATGGGTACCTTGGCGACATGATGGACGACTATTACACACACCGCCGCCACGAAATCAATTACATGCGGGAGAATGACAAGGAGATCGACCCACCCGGCCATGCAACCGACCTGTTTACCGAATGGTCGTGTGACTACCTTCACGCTCAGCGAAATAGCGATGCACCGTTTTTTCTCTACCTCGCCTACAACGCTCCCCACACTCCCATCCAACCGCCTGCGGATTGGCTTGGGAAAGTTCAACAGCGCGAATCGGGCATCACGCCGAAGCGAGCCGCCCTGGTGGCGTTAATCGAGCATCTGGATGCCGGTATTGGCCAAGTCATGGAGACGCTTCGCGAGACTGGTTTGGCGAGAAACACATTGGTCATTTTCACCTCGGACAACGGTGGTCAGTCGAGTGCGGGAGCGAACAATGGGCCGTTGCGAGACGGCAAACAGAGTATGTACGAGGGTGGATTGAAGGTCCCCTTCGGCGCCGTCTGGCCTGGTCATATTACCGCCAACACGCGGCGTGCCACCATCGCCATCACGATGGATCTATTCCCCACAATCTGTGCCGCGGCCCAAGTTCCTTTCGACCATACGATCGATGGCCGATCGATGCTGCCAGCGCTGCTGGGTCACGAAACAACCGACACGCCCAGAGATCTGTTCTTTCATCGCCGCGAAGGAGGATCGCGCTACGCAGGTCTAACCATCAACGCGATGCGACGCGGACCTTGGAAGTTACTCCAAAACAGTCCTTTTGCGCCGCTGGAGATGTACAATCTGGCCGACGACCCAAGGGAAGAAAACGACCTGGCCAAAGAGCAGAGGAGGAAATTCCAAGAGCTGTCGGCAGCGCTGCGGGTACAAGTCCAACGCGGTGGTGCAGTGCCGTGGCAACCAGCCACTCGGCGCGATACACCCTGACCTTGGTCAAACGCCTCCGCAACCATTTGCGTTGAAATTGCTGAGTGACTTACGCCTTTACAACACAAAGAGCTAAAAAGTCGTGCTGTCCGTTTTGAGTCCGCAGACTTACTGATCGCTAAGCGGAACGACGCGGATGCTCAGTTCGCCAAGCTGATCTCGGTCCACCGCGCCGGGGGCCTCGGTCAGCAAATCAGTCGCCCGCTGTGTCTTTGGAAAGGCGATGCAATCCCGAATATTGTCCAATCCGGCAAACAGCATGACAAGTCGATCGATTCCAAGAGCGATGCCACCATGCGGTGGAGCTCCGTATTGCAGTGCCTCGAGCAAGAAACCGAATCGCTCTGCCGCAGTCTGCTCGTCAATGCCCAATAGCCCGAAGACTTGCTGTTGGACTTTGGAATCGTGGATACGAATGGTTCCCCCGCCCGCTTCTGATCCATTGATCACCAGGTCGTAGGCTTTTGCCCGACACCTGCCCGGATCGGTTTTCAACGTTTCGACGTCTTCATCCAACGGAGCGGTAAATGGATGGTGCATCGCCACCCAACGCTTCGTGTCTTCATCGAAGTCGAACATGGGAAACTGCACAACCCAGGAAAAGTGCATTTGGCTGGGATCGTACAGTTTCATCTCAGCGCCGATGCGTTTGCGCAAACCGTACAGCGCTTTGCAACTTGTCTCCCAGGAATCAGCGATATAAAGCAGCAGATCTCCAGGTTCGGCCTTCATCCGCGCGCCAAACTGTTGCAGCAATCCGTCCTCAAAGTTCTTGGCAATCGGCGACCACAGCGTGCCATTCTCCTCAATCCGGAACCATGCCAACCCCTTGGCTCCGAAGTCGTGCTTTACGTAATCCGTCAATTCGTCAATCATCTTTCGCGAGTATTTTTCGGCCGCCCCTTTCGCATTGACCCCGCGAACGAAGCCACCTGACGTGGCGGGTGCGTTGAAGACGCGGAATTTTGTCTGCGCCGCCAAGTCAGTGCAATCGACGATCTCCATCCCGAAACGCAGATCGGGCGCGTCGTGACCGAACCGGCGCATTGCCTCGTCGTATGTCATCCGCGGTAAGGGTAGGGAGAGCTCGATTCCCAAAATGTCCTTGGCAAGTTGAGCCATCAAACCGTCGATCATCGCCACGACATCTTCCAAATCGACCAGCGCCATCTCCATATCCAGCTGAGTAAACTCTGGCTGCCGGTCGGCCCGCAGATCCTCGTCGCGAAAACAACGGGCCACTTGGATGTACCGGTCGTAACCGGCGATCATGAGCAGTTGTTTATAGAGCTGAGGCGACTGTGGCAACGCGTAAAAAGCACCGTGGGACACTCGACTGGGCACAAGATAGTCACGCGCGCCTTCGGGCGTGCTGCGTCCTAGAATCGGAGTCTCGATGTCAATGAACTGATGCTCTTCGAAATAATCTCGCATCGCCTTGATCAACCGACTGCGCAGCACCAGCGTCTTCTGCATCTGTTCGCGACGCAGATCGATATAGCGGTGTTTCAGCCGCAGGTCTTCGCCCGGAAGCTCTTGCTGACCGGGAGTGAATGGCGGTGTCTTGGATTTGTTTAAGACCTCCAGTTCCGTACAACGCAACTCGATCTTGCCGGTGCTCAATTTGGGATTCACGGTCCCTTCCGGACGTGGAGCGATCTTGCCGACCACACGAATAACGTCCTCGGAACGCAGACGACTGGCTTGCTTTACCAGTTCGCCGCCCGCCTCGGGCGCAAAAACCACCTGGGTTTTGCCGTAACGATCGCGCAAATCCAAGAACACCCCGCCACCGTGATCTCGTGTGCTGTCGACCCAGCCGCAGAGTGTCGCCGCCTGATCGTTGTTCTCGATCCGTAATTCACCACACGTATGAGTTCGTAACAAGGGATTCTCCTATCAGGTCAGGCTCGCTGATCGTGGTCGAATATGCTGGTTCGCCCTTCCGGGGTGTGACCAATGGAATCACACCCTCTCCATGACAAACCGCCGCGCGAAGACAAACCACGCATTCTAATCGCCGGCTCTGTTGGCGCAAAGGTTCATGCCGACCTGCTCCTCCGTCTTTACCGGCCGCCGAGCCGGCTTGTGGGGGATTACCCAGCTGGTCGTCGCAGAGCTGGACAAACCGCCGCTAGCGTGCCTGCTCGTCTACCAAATCAACGATGCTTTCCGCGACATCCGATTGCTTCTGTTCGGTATCCAGCGGGAACCACCGGCATTCCTCGAGGCTGCGAAACCAAGTCAGTTGGCGGCGTGCAAATTGGCGTGTGCGGATTTTGACCAACTCAACTGTCTCGTCCAGGCTGCGTTGGTCCTTGAGGAATTCGATCACCTCGCGGTACCCCACGGCCTGCAGCGCGGTTCGACTGAACTGCCCATGTTTCGCCAGTAAACCGCGGACTTCGTCGACCATTCCTTGGGAAAACATCCGATCGACCCTCGCTTCAATCCGAGCACGCAGTTCCTCTCTCGACCAAGACAACACAAAGACATGGCATCCACCCGCCGGCGTATCGTCGAAATGAACTTGTTCGTGGCTGATCGGCTTTCCCGTAGCTTTGTAGAATTCCAGGGCTCGAATGATGCGCCGCTTGTCGTTGGGATGCAATTTGGCGGCCGCCAACGGATCGACCTGCTGCAGACGCTGGTGCAACGCCGCGATGCCAACTTCTTCCAACTCGGCCTCGATCTGCTGCCGAAACTCCCAATCGGCTGGTGGGCCGGCCACGACGCCACGCAGCAAGGATTTGAGGTACAAAGGTGTACCCCCGACGAAAACTGCCTGGCGCTTTCGGTTGGTGATGTCGCGGACAGCTTGGTGCGACGCCTCCATGAACTGAGACAGGCTGAATTCCTGTTCGGGCGATACGACATCAATCATATGGTGCGGCACGCGCCGCCGCTCATCCAGCGTCGGCTTGGCGGTCCCCACGTCCATCCCGCGGTAAACGGCCATCGAATCCAGCGAAATAATCTCACCGTCGATCCGCTCTGCCAGTTCCAAGCCAACCCCCGTTTTTCCGCTCGCCGTCGGTCCGGCCAAGTACCAACAGTCACGCAAGGGTGGATACGATGGGTTGGCTGACGGGGAGAATTCAGAATCAATGGTCATACCTGGGCGGGCAGTCGGTCGAATCGGTCGTTGGGCAGACTGGGTGCGATTGTCACATCCAAAGCGGAAACCTACCATAACATACTATTGGAAACGTGCTGTTCGCAAACCCAATGCCCGCGACCGCCGACAACCTGATCTTGATGAAAACCGCCACAAGGCCATTTTGAATGACCGACCACACCAACGTTTTACATCAGCTGATGACGGTCATTGAAGATCGCAAGGCCAACCCCCCCGAAAAATCCTACACGACCCAACTGTTCCGCGGGGGTGTCGAAAAGATCGGT
>JASLRF010000197.1 GCA_030744095.1 Pirellulaceae bacterium
GCTAGCAAGATAAGGTACAGGCACGCGGCGCGCCGGGCAACACACCGCGCACGTTCGAATGAAACGAACTACATCCCTCACGTGTTCCGACAGCCGCAACTAGAGTAGCAGGCACACGCGCCAGGCGCGCGGAAGTAACCAACAGAAGACCCTCACACATTCCGCTCTAACTCGTCGAGATATCCGCCATGAAAACCGTTACTTCGTCTGGCGCACTCTTACTGTTATCGCGTCCTGCTTGACGATACGAACCGGCGTATCGTAGTAGACTGCACACTGGCCGGCGTCGGTCAGTTCCGCCGGGATCAGCGCGTTCCCACAATGCCCGCTACGGAGCCAGCCGCCTTTGGGAATCAACAAGATGTCGGGGCGTTGCCGGTCGTCGAATTTCAAGCGAACCGTCAGCTCGCCGATTTCTGATTCGACAGTGGCTTCCTCGCCGTCCGAGAAACCTGCGGCCGACGCGGGATGGACGGTCGCGGTCAACGGTCCGTTCAGCACTCCGTGCACCCACTGCGAACACTGTGACTGTTCGGTCGATAGGGACGTCAGCAGTAACGGCCTTTCGCGCGAAGGCGCTCGCGGGGGCGGTGCGATGTGGTGAATCAGATCAACTCGCCCGGTCTGCGTTGGAAATTTGCGGTCGGAGAAGATGACTTCCTGGCTGAGCGGATTACGAACGCTTCCCCGCCGCAGCTCTTCCAGCGAGGCGCCATGATCCGCAACTCGACGGAGAAGTCGTCGTTTCCACGTGTCGACGTCATCGGAAAACTCCGAGCCCATTCCAACTCGCTGGGCGAGTTGTTGGACAATCTCATAATCAGACAGAACGCCTTCAGGCCGTGCCACGACGGGTCTGGACTCGATCAACCAATGGTGACCGTAGGCACCCAACAGATCGTCTTCTTCCAGCATCGTCGTCGTTGGCAGAACGACATCCGCACAGCAGGCCGAATCTGTCAGGAAGGAATCGACGACGACGGTCAATTCGCGCGACTCGAGCGCCTTCCTTACCGTCTTCGATTCAGGCAGCATTACCACGGGGTTCGCGGCCGTCACCCAGACCATTCGAATCGGCGGATCGTTGGCGGCTAGGATCCCAGGTCCCAACATTGGTTCTGGGATCGCCCGCGATGTCGCCGTGCCGTCGGCGAACGAAAAATCGAATGCGCCCCGACGACTGAAGTAATACGAAACGCCACCACCCGCGATCCCCAGATTTCCAGAAATCGCGACCAACGCGTCAATCGAGCGAACTGCGGCGGAGCCCTGCTGGCGGCGCTGCAGGCCCCAACCAACCAAAATTGAAGTAGGCCCGTTGGCGTAGGCGGTGGCAAATTCGACCATATCCTCGGCGGTGACACCAGCCTCAGCGCTCCAGTTATCGACCGACCGCGATTCCGCCAGTGTGCGAAATGCATCGAAGTGGTCGCAATACGTCGGGGCAGCTGGATCAAACTGGTTTCGCTCGAACAGTAGCTTTGCCACACCCAACGCCAAGGCAATGTCTCCACCTGGCTTCGGTTGCAGATATAAGTCGGACAGATCGGCCGTACGATGACGGACCGGGTCGATCAACACGATGCGAGCCCCATTTGCTTTGGCTCTCTTTAGAATCGGCAGCAGATGGACCTGACTAATATAGGGGTTTTTCCCCCACAAGACGATCGTCTTGCTGTTGAGCACGTCGAATAAGTCATGGCTTTCCAGCTGGCCAAAGTCCTGCATTTGGGCGGCGCTGCCGGCCCCCGTGCAGATATCACCTGATTTGGTCGTTGCGGGCCCAAACGCAGCAAAGAAGTAGTCGCTGACATGCTTCATGATCCCCAGCGACCCGCCGCAGCGGTAATGTAAAATCGCATCGCCACCAGATTCGGCGCGAATACGCAACATCGTCTTGGCGATCAGATCCAACACGTGGTCCCAACTGGCGGGGGCGAGCTTGCCGTTCTTGCGAACCAAGGGGGTCGTAAGCCGGTCGGGATCATATTGCCGTTGGAGGAATCGGCTGGTGCGATGGCAGAGGAATCCCTGCGTGACCGGATGATCAGGATCGCCTTGCAGGCGAACGACGCGCCCATCCCGAATCGTCGCGACGATGCCACAGGCATCCGGGCAGTCTCGATTGCAGGCAGTTTTGCGGATTTCTGGTGGGGTGCTGGTCGTCACGAGCGCATCTTAGGGGTTTCGTCAGCCGGCAAACAAGACGCCCCTCGATGCAAAAGGTCCGGGCCAATGCGAGGCGTCGCTGGTATTCTAACAGAATCTGGCCTGGCGGGGGCCGGCAGGTTGATTGCTGGCTGATCCAAGATCGATGATGCGCAAGAAGAGAAAGACGCATCCATGCGTCCTGTGATCAGTCCGTGCTGAATGTGAGCTAGCCTTCGGTTGACTCCTTAGAAGTCGACTTCTTGCTACTTCGCGCCGCCCGCTTCTTCTTTGCATCCGTGCGTTTCTTTGTGACCTCTGCCAACTGCTCTGCATCCAGAACGGCATCGATCTCACGGTCGCGTTCAGCGACCAAGGCGTCCAGCTGTGCGCGTAGCTTGTCCAGCTGCACCGCGTAATCGGCCTGGACCTTATAGATGGCTTCCCGTTGCTTCTGTGATACGAGCGCAGAGAAATGGGACGGCAACCGGCGTCGCACCTTCTTTGTCGTCGGAGCCTTCTTGGCCGACTCGCCAGGCTGGTCTTGCTGACCGAACGACGGGCTGGCGAACAGCACGGCCAAAGCCAGCAAGATCCCCAGGCCCGTTCTCTTCTGCAGGTGACTAACACGATGGTTCGATACGTAGTCAGTATTCATGTGTCCTTAACTCCTTTTAAAAAAATGGTCCTGTCTCGAAGCACACTGCTTCAAAATCGAAGGGCAATATATCTCATTGCATACAAATGTCAATTATTAAAGTGATATACTTTTAAATATTTTATATGCTATTCTTCTGCGCTATGGATGATATTCGCCCAACGCCCGGCGAGGGAGAAATGCAACAAAATGAGTGTGAATTAGAATTGTCATTTGACCGATATGGCAAAATGCACTACCTTCCGCGGCGGCTCGGGGGCGCTAGTGAAATCTGTATGAATTGCCGTGATTTGTGACAAATGATCACGAGGGCTCCCATGGCCGGAAAACTCGACATGGCGTCTAGCCCTTCCGGAACAGCAGTCAAATACGCTGTAGTCATCGCTATGACGGTGTTTTTGGGTGGCTGCGCGGCTGGTAGTGCTCGTGTCGCACCGAGGCAGGTCGAGCGCGTCACGGGTCAAGGCACGCCACCAATCGCCACCCTTTCTGAGCCCGTCGCGCTGCGTGATCCTCTGGCTGGGGTTGATCCATCCGGTCCCACCACTCACCACCGCAACCGCTACGAGCGATTGGTCACGGCTGGCCTGGACGGCATTTCCGAATTCTGGAATCGTGAGCGGAGCGCTGCCTGGGACGAGTGGGCGGACGACCATTTGCAGGACGGTGACATCGTCTTCGTCCAATCTGAAGGGAATCTGATTCTGGGTGTTATCGACTTTTCCAAGCTGACGCGCGAGGTCACGGAGAGTCCATTTACCCATATGGGAATTGTCGCCGCCGAAAACGGCCAGACTCTGGTCTACGACACAAACTTGTCCGGCCCAGGTCGAAAGACGTTTGGTCAGATGATGGCGATGTCGGATATTGCCGGCGTCGCGGTCAAACGATTACGACGAGGGTACCGTCAACACATTCCGGCAGCAGTGGCGTATTGTCGTCGGGTCCACGAACATCGGATCGGCTTCGACAAGAAACTACGCCTGGACAATGACAAACTCTATTGTACGGAAATGGTGGAAGTGGCGTTTCGTTCGACCGGCTTGCGGCTGTCGCAGCCCGTCCGCTGGAACGCCTTACCTGGATTCGACAAGCACTCGATATCGATCAACGCGATTCGCATCGCCAACCAGGCAAAGCCGGACGATTTTGTCATCATTCCCGGCAACGATCAGATGGGGATCTGGGCCAGCCCGGCGTTGGAGTTGGTACTCGATTTAACGGACGTCGATTCTCCACCACCCATACCGGATCAGTCACGTCAAGAGCGTGACAACTTGACGGCGAGTCAAGGACTGGCGCATCAATAGTAGTCGCTGTTCGCTCCCAAGCTGTGAATTTATCGAGTTTCAACCAGGCAGGCGTTATGTTCGCGGAGCGAACAACGACTATTCGCGGCACCTACACTGCACCCAAACCACGTTCGAACGCCTCTTGTTCGCGCTGGTAAAGCGCCAATGTCGGCTCGAAGGTATTCGATGAGATCTTGTAGTGCGGTTCGTGATCCAGGTGTGCATTACAATGTGCAATCAACAGACGATATAGAAACTTGAACAGGTGCCGTGGCGTGCGCAGCGTGCGCATGGCTTCCATCAGACGCAGATCGCTGACATCGTCGTCAAACCAGTCGCTAAGCGTTGGCTTCGATCCATCGGTTGCACACGCCCGCATCCGAGCCCCCGCCACATCGTAGAGCGCTTCGCCGGTCCAATGAAACGAGCGAATCATATTCTGCTTGTCCAGCCGAGACCGTTCGTAAAAGTCCTTCGACTCACGATCAACGAATGGAACCAGTTCGCTCGGCAACATCAACTTGATGCCCAATCCGGCCTGCTTAAGGAACTTGTTGTCAAGCATCGGCCACAGCAGCAACTTCATGCGCTCAGCCGAGCCATTGATGAGATGCGGTTCGTCCAGGCGATCGACCAAGACGACGACTCCTGTGTAGCCGAGCGACTTCAGAACGAGTTGGAACTTGCCTAGCAGTTCGTAACGATCGTCCGTTCGCTCCTTCGTGGGCAAGGGCTGCCCAGACAGCTCGGTCTGCGTAAAGCAACTCAGTAGTCGGCGCAACGGGGCTGTATCGTGAAAGCCAACACGCATATGCCGGACGACTCCCCGAGCAAGTCGCCAGCAGTGCCAGAAGCGAAGCAATGACGGGCTCCAGGCCGCCAGCAATACGCCCAGTGTGCCGATGATCATCGTTCCGCGGAGAAACCGCTGAAACGTGGTTAGTTCGCTTGACCAGATACCTTTGATCGACGCGTAAATCAGCACCATCGCGACCAACACGCTGACGCTCCATCCCAAGATCACGGGCAGGTACGAGCGCCAGATGGAAAATCGCAGGCGGGTTCGCAACTCGTGCCAACGGTCACGAAAGGTCCCAGTAAGCGACTGATCATAACAAGCCGCCAACAATAAGATATCGCGCGCTTGATGGCGTTCTAGTTTGTCAACATCGGCCGCCTTAACTTCGCACGGCACCTGCTCGTTGGCTGGCTGGGTCTCCGAAATCGCGTCAACCAGACCCGTCACCCCCAGGGAAAGAATGGCGTCCATATGGTCCCACAGTTTCCACTGCGACAAGACCTTTTCCGTTTTCGTGTTCCGCCGCCCCGCACGATCTCGAAAGCGGTCGAGAAATGGGTTGAAGTCGTCGTAATGAACGACCAATACTCGTTCGGTCGAGTGCTGCCGATTGTGCTGATCTAATTCGCGCGCAATCTGCAGCCGGACAGCAGTCTTGCCTGCCCCTTTTTCGCCAAACACAATCGCCGTCGCTGGTTCGCCGGGGTCACCATAGACCTTGTCCCAGGCCGGGTGGTGCGTGTCGCCGATGCAGTGATTCTTGAAAACGGCATCGGTCTGAGCATCTTCTTCCGAAAAAGGGTTCTTGGCCAATTTGTGATGTTCGAGGTATTGCTGAATTTGCATGTTACTGGCTTTGTACGGAGAGGGTCGGGCGGCTGGGCAAACGTCCGGACGACAATCAGGCTCATTGACGAGGCGACGCGCTTCAGATCACCTTGCTACGGGTATTCGCGAAGTGATCCCTAGTCTTTTGGCCGCTAGAAAAAGTATAGCAACGATTTTTTGGATTGGAGGTATGTTCCCAGCCATCGTGGCCCTTTATCCAGACGGTCAGTTGGGACAACGGCTGCAAACGTCGCTTTCGGTGCGACCGGTCAGTGCGAGTACGCGTCAGGTGCCACGGTAACCTGCCGAGCCGTCGCTTGTGGCCGCGAGGATCACGGTTGGACACACCAGTCGTGGCACCAGAGCGTTTTCGGGTGCCAAGTGAAGGACTAACTCCACGCGCAGTCCGACGCCCCGGGCCAAACTGGCAGTTACCTCCCCGTGTATTTGCGATCGAAGTGCGTGTAGCCGCCATCGACATAGACGATCTGCCCGGTGGTGTGGCTCGATCGGCTGGACGCCAAGAAGACGACCATGTCCGCCAACTCTTCCTTGGTCGTGAAGCGACGCCCCAGCGGAATCATCTGCTCGATTTTGCGTTTCGTATCTGCCGGGTCTGGCATCGTCCTCAGCCAGTTAGCGTAAAGCGGCGTCCAAGCTTCCGCCGGAATCACGGCATTAACACGGACACCGAACTGCGCCAAATCGACGGCCCATTCGCGCGTCAGGGCATCAATGCCTCCCTTGGCCGCAGCGTAAGCCGAAGTGCCTCCCTGACCGGTCACACTGACCTTAGAACCAATGTTCACAATCGCCCCCTGCGACGCCTTGATCGCGTCGACGGCGTGATGAACGATGGCGAAGTAATGCACCAGATTGCGTTGGAGCGATGCAACAAATTCGGTTGGACTGGCATCCAAGCCCACGCCGTCGTTGACTCCAGCATTGTTGACCACGACGTCGATTTGGCCAAATCTCGCCAACGTTTTCTCAACGGCAATCCGACAGTTTTCTGCGACACAAAGATCCGCTTGAATGAAACAACAATCTTGGCCCTTGGCGGCATACTCGGCCTCCAGCGCTTCGCCCTCGACCGTGCTGCGGTTGACGTTGGCCACTCGCGCACCCTCCGCCAAAAATGATCGGACAATGCCTTCGCCGATCCCCTTGGATCCACCAGTAACCAGTACGACTTTCTCCTGTAACCCCAAATCCATGTTGTTTCTCGTTGGTAATGCCCGGAACACCAGCGTCGTAGATGGAGTGTCGGGCGTTGATAATTGCCGGTTCAGAGTGGAAACGCAATTGGCCCAAGAATGACAAACGGGCCGCGCTGGATTACCAACACGGCCCGCAAATTCTGTCAGTCCCGAGCAGTCAGCAGTTTCCTACTGAACGACGGTGGAATCTTCAAAATTGGCAGCCGCCAACTTTTCAATGGCCGATTTCGAATCGAATTTCAAAGCATCCACCGTGACGGTGGCGGTTCTCTTGTTCGGGTCTGTCTTGACTTCCACTACACCCGGTAGCGGCGAAAGTGCGTCTGTCACTTCCATGGCGCAGCCCGGTCATGTCATCCCGGGAATATTCAATGACACCAATGTCGTGTTGGCGTTCGCCGCCGCATCATCGCTCTGACCGCCGGGCGTATCCGGGACCGAGATCGACAAGTCGGATGAGGATGTATTGCTGACTGGTCCGCTGCTGCTGGGCGCGGGCGTGCACCCCGCTGCCAGCACGACCAGCAAAGCTGGTAACCAATAGGATTTCATCGTGCGTTCCTGTTTCATGTGGGTGGGAAAATAAAGTCGCTTTGACCATTATCGGCTGTAGAACCGTTTAGATCTATCCCGGTTCTACGTCCAGTCAATCTAACAAAGTCCGGTGATGGGATACTGTACGGAAGCTAACAAGTCACAACTTACCGCCGTCGACGGGCTAACTAACTGCGAGGAAACGGTTTGCGATAATCTCCGACGGCAGATAGATGACACCGTAAGGACTGCCTGATCAACAACTGTCGTGTGGTCGCTGGGGACGGCAAACCGTGCCTCTCAAATGCGGCCGCGGAAACCGTGTTACACCATCGGCAGGATAGTAGCAGCCAACAGCGTGGCCCCCAACCCCACCAGTCCCATCAAGATGCTCATCGGCGTAACAAACCGCAAACCTTCGCCTTCGGTCATACCGCTCATCTTGCAGATGACCCAAAAACCGCTGTCGTTCATCCAGGCAATCGGCTTTGATCCGCAGCCGATCGCCAGCGCCAAATAGACTGGATGGCAGCCCAATTGGCCCTGTGACGCGAACCCGGAGAGAATGCCGACGGCCGTGATCATGGCAACGGTTGCGGAACCCTGAGCGGTACGAATGGCCGTCGTAACGAAAAACGCCATAGTTAGAATGACCAACGGTGAATACTGAGGCAGGCCGCGGATCATGCTGACAACGCCAGTCTGCTGGAGCATTCCGCCAAACGCGCCGCCGGCGGCTGTGATCAGGATGATAACGCCGCCGCTGGCCAGTGCGCCCTGCAGGGGCTCGGCCAACTTGCTGAGCGACTCGCGGCGTTGCCATACCAGCAGCGCGATCGCGATTAAGGTGGCGATCGCCAGTGCAATATTCTTATTGCCCAACGTGGACATCGCATATTCAATTCTGCCTCCGCTGCTCATCAGGTCGAGTTCCTTCAGCACGGTATTGCCTGCGATCAGGACCACGGGTAACACGATCGGCAAGACAGATAACCACAGGGGTGGCAGTTGGCTCTCGTCACGCTTGGCAAGCGTTTCGAGCTCGGCCAGCGAGAAGTCGGCGGACTCGCGCAGCGGCACTTCCGCGCGGTGATTGACGAACCTCGCGTAAAAGAACGCAGCCGTGCTGCTACACAACCCAATCAAGCAACCCGCCAGAATCATCACCCCCAAGTCGACCCCCAACTCTTCCGCGACTAACAAGGGCCCCGGTGTCGGCGGCACCAGCGAATGCGCCATCGAGCCTCCTGCGACAATGCACAAGACATAGAGCAAGTAGTTCCGACCAGTCCGCATCCGCATTGCCTTTCCCAACGGCATCATGAGATAGAAAACGGTGTCGAAAAAGACCGGAATTCCCAGCAAGAAACCGCTGCCGACAAAAGCGACGGGCGCGCCACGCTCGCCGACCACCTTTAGCGCTGACCGTACGATCTTGTCGGCGGCACCGCTATCGAGAAGGCACTTGCCGATGATGGCCGCAAGGGCGATCAAGATGCCGATCTTACCGCACGTTGTACCGAACGCGCCGGCGACTTTCTCTCCGATTGTCCGTCTGGCCTTCGACCTGGCATCTTTCAGCATCAGCGCGTGAATCACCGTGTCACCGGTTTGTGGAGTTTCGGCCGCATCGCCCACACTATCCACGCTAGCCCGCGGTCCGTCTTCACCGTTCTCGGAGATGGTGGTGATTTCCAGGATGCCAACTATCTTCATTCTGCTTGTCACCGGGTCGAGCCGCATGACGAGATATCGCATCCCGGCACTGGCCCCCTGTTTGCTTCCGATATGTAGAAGAGTCGACGGAATTGAGCCACCAGTCGAGAACTCGACGCCACTCTTTTCGATCAAGAATCGCTCGGCGGCACGTTCCGGGGTTAACACCGCCACAATCAGCGCCGCTAACGTGAGTGCCAGAAAAGCGTGTAAGCGGAACTTGAGGATACTGATCAGCACAATCGCAACGGCGATCGCCAAGATCGTCAGTGGGTTAGTCAACACGCTCATCCAGAATCCCCTCGCCAACAAAAAAACGAATCCGTGCCCCAGTTTTGTATCGGCGAAGATACCAGATCGGAGGACGACGCAAAGCCAGGCGAGCCCATAATTGCAACCGTTGAAAGTGACTTCGCCGAGCTACGACACGCCCTTAGGGACTGCCCAATGGTCATCTCGATACGTTCGTTTCACCAGCGCGTCACCTTGCGGATTGTTCGTGATTCGCTCTGTCTGGGGATCAAAACTCAAAACGCCTCCAACCCTAGCGGCAATATTGGCCAAGTGGACGATCGCCGCAGCGCGATGCCCTTCACCGATGCCGGCGTTAAGTTGCTGCTGATCGCCACGTATGCAATCGAAGAAATTCGTGTGATGCGCCGGCAGCGTGACCGGGCCCTTCCTCTCGGCGATGAGTTTCATTTTGGGGCCGTACAACCTCCATCCGGTTGTGTGACCGAGGATCAGCACACCGTTGGTTCCGTAGAAGGCTGCACCGTTATCGTAGCCTTCCTGTGGATGAGGCGACCAGATCCGCTGCTCGAAGATCAACTGTTTCTTGCGTCCCTTCGGATTACCCTCGACGGGATACTCGAATGCCGCGTACTGGGTATCCGGGAACTCCTGATCGTCATCAAAAAAATACTTACCGCCCAAACATGTCGCCGTCGTCGGGTGCGTCTGCACTCCCAGCCCCCACAGCGCGACATCGATGTCGTGAACGCCATCGTTGCCAATATCACCACAGCCAAAGTTGTGCCACCACCGCCAAACGCCCGGGAGCATGTTTGTTCGATAGGACACCATAGGCGCGGGGCCGACCCATTGGTCATAGTCAAGGGTCGCGGGCGGATCGCTTGGTCTTGTCTTGCCAATCGACCTACGCCTTTGGCTATTCCAGGCCTTGGCCACCAGGATCTCGCCGATCTCGCCTTCATGGATGCGTTGGATTCCCTCACGCACGACATCCGTGCTGCGGCTCTGTGTACCGACTTGGAGCATCTTGCCGGTTCGGCCAACGGCATCTGCCATCAACCTCCCTTCACGAATATTGTGACAACAGGGCTTCTCCACGTAAACGTGCTTACCGGCATCGAGTGCCAAAATGGCGGCCGGCGCGTGCCAATGATCGGGCGTCGCGATAAACACGGCGTCGACACTCTTGTCGTCGAGCACCTTGCGCAGATCAGTCGTTTGCTGTGGTGCCTTGCCACTGGATGACCTGACGACTTCGGCCGCTTTGGCCATGCGAATTTGATCGACATCGCAAACGTATCGCACTTCAACGTCTTTTCGCGCAGCAAGCAGTCGCGTGTGAGCCGTCCCCATGCCTCCGGGGCCAATCACGCCAACAACAATGTTTTCACTAGCGGCCGCTCGGGCGACTTCGCTGGTGACTGAGAGTGTCACTGCGCCGACACCGGCGGCCTTGAGGAAATCTCTACGCGCTGTCGTGTTCATGGCGATCCTCCTGCGGTTGCTGAAGCCAAGTTCGAACCAGTCTCATCCGAAATCTACAGCCCTGTCTGGCACCGATATTCAGATGCGACTGCCGCCAATATAGCGGCGCCGTAGTCGGCCTGGCCAGCAACTGACGGGCTGGTTTCTTTTTTCGTTTACCTCACGTGGCAACGATTGGATTGGAAACGACCTCGCGATGACGGTGATGGTGGGCCGAACTAACCGCGGCCGGAGCGAACAACGACTATTCGACGGTTGTTGATTCAACATCAACAAACGTAAGAAAATGGGGAGGAGGTGGGATTGCTCCCGCCGTCCTCCCCTGGCCGCGGTACGATCGGTTCCATCTACGGTGGGTCAAGAATCTCCGGTCGTCGATGTTGAGTCGACACCGATTCACGCTTTGACCATCTCCGCAGTCACGACGCCGGCATCTCGACCACGGACGCCGACGGGTCGCGGCTTGCCGTGGATCCGAGCGTACAGTGCCAAGTGAAAAAAGTGCGAGACCGCCAGGACGATCAGCACAAGCCCTGTCTTAGTGCTCAAAAGCTCAATGGCACCGGCGGTTTCTGTCGCGACACCGCCAAGTTTCAAAGTCAACAAGACAAAGCCGAAATGGAGCAGCAAGAATCCGACAGACAGCAGATGGCCGAGTGAATCGGCCAGCTCTTCGTTGCCCTTGCAGCCTTTCGCCAGGAAGACGCGTCCGTGCACGTTCAGCTGTCTCGCCACCCAGGCCGTCAAGCCAACTCCGATGGCGATGTAGGTGAAGTAAGTAACGATCATGACGGAGAGGTTTGCGAACATGGTGTGCTCCCTTTCTCAAGACGTGTGACTTGAGTTTGCCAGTGACTTATTCCAGTGCGATATTCCAGTGCGGTTCCATCAATAATCGTCCACGGCGGCAACCCTAAACGGCGATTCGCCTGAAATTGAATTCGGCACGCGGTGTTTGCTGATTCGAGTAAACACCAAAAGATTGAAACAGTGCATCGCACCCAAGATGATCATCACCAGGCCGATCTTCGTCGCGAGGAATTCAATCGACTCATGCAAGTTGGTCGGTCTTGTGCCGTACTTGAGCGCCAGGGCAACGTAGCCGAAGTTGATCAGATAAAAACCGACGACCAGCAAATCGTTGACGGCGTCGGCAATGCTCTCGTTGCCATGAAAGCTGGTGACCAAGAAGATCCTTCCTCGTGTGTACAATGTCCTGGCAACCCACATCGTAACCACGATGCTTGCCGTCAGGTAAACGAAGTAGGTGGCCGTCAGAATCATCTGAAGTCGCCTCCTCAGCAGCGATTGAGAATAGACTCGGCTGCGTTCTTGGGGCCTTCGAGCAGTACAGGTTTCAGCAGGCTGTCAAGCGTATTCTTCTAAAATGACAACCGACCGTTGAGACGAGACTTAACCAAAGAACTCGTCGTTCGCCCTTGCCGCCTGGATACGACACATTCACGGTGTCGCTACCCGACACACCCGGTTTCCATCCAATCCAGCGATACAGCATCGTTGACAACGACGCATGTGGCCCTTCCAATGCGTGCTCGACGCCGGACAAGCGCGTGTCGTGTAATCCAGAGATTCCAATATTCTAAGATTCCAATATCTTTCGACTCTTAACCCCTTCAACTCTTAGCCTGCCCATGAACGAAGCCATCGCCGCAGCTGCCAGCACGAATTTCTCTGTTTGGGATTGGTGCATCGTGGTGATGTACTTGCTGGTGTCGCTGGGCATCGGCCTGTATGTCAAACGGTATGCCACGACGATGACGTCGTACATTGCCGCCGGGCGTGGTGTTGGCGTATGGCTCGGTGTCGCCACGATGAGCGGCACTGAGATGGGGCTGATCACTGTGATGTACAACGCGGAAAAGGGATTCAAGGGCGGCTTCGCGGCATTTCACATCGGTGTTTTGGCGGGGTTGGTTACGTTGGGCGTGGGGCTGTCCGGATTCATCGTCGGCCCGTTACGTGAACAGGGTGTGCTGACGATTCCCGAATACTACGAACGGCGATTCGGTCGTAAGACGCGGATCCTGGGTGGAATCGTGTTGGCCTTGGGTGGCATTTTGAATATGGGGCTGTTCCTCAAAGTCGGTTCGATGTTCATTGTCGGTGTCACGGGGCTCTCGCACACGGGATGGGCGTTGCCCATGGTCATGACGACGTTGCTGACCTTGGTGTTGGTCTACACCGTACTGGGCGGAATGATCTCGGTCGTCATCACGGACTACGTTCAGTTTGTCGTGCTCTCTTGCGGGATGCTGTTGGCGACAGGGATGGCCATTTACCAGCTGGGTTGGCAACCCATTTTTGATGTAGTGCAGGCGCAAATGGGGGACGGCGGTTTTGATCCGCTGGCCTCATCTGCTTTCGGCCCCGAGTATGTCGCCTGGCAGGCTGTGTTGGGGTTGGTCGGTTGCGCAGTTTGGCCGACGGCGATCGCGCGTGCGTTGTCGATGGAGAGTTCGACTGCGGTCAAACGGCAGTTCACGTGGTCGTCGATTGCCTTTGCGATTCGATTGATCGTACCCTGTTTTTGGGGCATCTGTGCCTTCGTGTTTGTGACACACGTCACCCCCGAATTGGGGCCATGGTTCGGCGTTGGCGACGGTGTGTTGAGCCAAGGTCAGGAACCGGTCAGCGCGTTGTACGCCATGCCGGTCTTCATGGGCAGGTTGTTGCCGGTGGGTATTGTGGGGCTGGTCTCAGCGGCGATGATCGCGGCATTCATGTCGACTCACGACAGTTACTTGTTGTGCTGGAGCAGCGTGATTGTCCAGGACGTTATTGCACCGTTGCGGCGCGAGCCCCTGTCGACGATGTCCCGAATTCGTTTGACCCGTTTCTTGATCGTTGTCATCGGCGGCTACATTTGGGCTTGGGGGTTGTTCTACGAAGGTGGTGATGACATCTGGGATTACATGGCGATCACCGGCGCGATTTACTTCACCGGCGCGTTTGCTCTGCTGATCGGTGGATTGTATTGGCGGCGAGCCAGTTCGTCCGGCGCTTTCTGCGCGCTGCTGGCGGGCTGCTCGGCCGTGTTAGGCTTGGGACCAATTCGCGGCCCGGTGGCTGGCTGGATGCTCTCGGTGACTGGTCAACCGGTGACAGAAGAGGCTGCGGCGGCGATGTTGAGCAGCGCTCGCGTCGGTTTGTTCAGCGTTGCCTTTACGTTTGCGGTGTTTGTCATCGTCTCGCTGCTGGTACCCGACCGACGATCTACGGAATTGAAACCGCCCTTACGTGCTGAGGAATGATGATGGATTGGATAACGATCTGGAAATTCGTCTTGGTAACCAGTCTAACTCTGTTCGCCCTCTTGACAATCGTCACGACGGTGCTGGGTGCCGGAGATGTGCGGCGACTGTTTCAGCGACTCGAAGACGAAAGACGAGATCGGAAGTAGGGCCAAGTCTTGGCCGTGGTCGTACTCTTTTCGCTTGATGTCGCCTGGGTGGCGGCTCAGCTTGATAGGAGGAAGATCAAGAATCGCGTTCACGACCTCTGGACCTGAACGGTTTCCAAAGATGTGCCTGGCCGTCTGGTTCAGTGTGCCTTCTCAGGGGCCCCAGGGATTAGTGCCGCCTGGGGATCTTGCGGTGCGTGATCCAGTGTCAGGAACTGAAACAAGTCGACAAGCTCCTGCGGCTTCAGCTGTTTTTCCAGGTCCTCGGGCATCAGTGATAATTTGCTGATCACCACTTCGTCGACCTTGTCGCGTGGAACCACTTCCTGTTTGCCGCCTTGGATCTTGAGCACCAATCGTTGCTCGTTGTCTTCCGCCACCAGACCGGTCAACACGCGTCCCTCAGTGGTGATGACCGTCCGCGCCTGATAGGCCGCGCCGATCACCAGGCTGGGATCAAAGACGTTGGACAACAGTTGATCAAACGAGGCGCGACCGTTGCGTGTGATATCCGGTCCGACCTCCTGCCCTTGGCCGTAGATCTTGTGGCATTGGCCGCAGACTTTGTTGAACACAAGCTGTCCTCGCAACGGGTCTCCGATCGTCGAGGTCAGTAGTTCACGGATGTCGCCAATGACCTGCGTGCGTTGCGGATTCCGTTCCGTGCGAACGGTGCCCCAGCATGTGCGAACGAGTTCCACCAGTTCGGCGTCACGACTCGCTTGCAACCGTGCCACCTGATTGGCACTCAAGACGCTGGTGGGCAGCGGTTCCTTGCCTATCGACTCGATGAGCCGTTTGCTCCACGACGGACGTTGAGTGAGCAGTTCGATGGCACGTGGTTGGACATTGGCAGCCAGTCGTGGATAGGACTTTAGGACGATGTCGGCCACACTGGGCGCATCGTAGCGCCCCAGTGAAGTCAGCACGCGCGAAACAAACGTCGATGACGCATTCGGTTCGACCAGCAAGTCGGGTGCCAACGCGAGCAGCCGAGATCCTCGCGTGGCGGCTAGCGCGTCGAGAGCCGCAAGGCGTTCTTCTTCACCACTGTCAGGTGTGCTAACAAGTTTCTGTAACGCCTCGACGGCGCGCGTGTCGCCCCATGACCCGGCGACCAAAGCAACATCCATGTATAGTGGGTTCTCCGGGCCCGCGGCTAGAATGGCGGCGAATTTCTCACCCAGTTGTTTGCGGATCGTCGTCAAACGAGCCTGATCAATCTCGCCGGATTGAACTGCCGCCCGGAGCGTCTCCAGACATTTGGCGGCCGTCTCTTGATCAACGTCGATGACAAACTCGAGCAACGTAACGACGTTGTCGACTTCGGCCTCCGCGGCGCGCGCATTTGCCCGCGCGATCGACACCGCGACAAGTGTGATTAGCACGAGCCGTGTCGCGGGCCAACGTCGAGCCGAGGTAAGGATCGTTCGAGGAATTACTGTCCAATAGTCGCCCTTCGCTCCGCGAAAGGAACGTGCTTTCGCGGAGCGAAAGACGACAATTAAAGATCGAACACTGCTAAGCAAGAAATCGAGCATAGCCATTGTCAATGGATCGGCGAATCGGTAGGGGTAGTGTCGATGGACGGTCGCTACTTCCGAGCAGCGATAATGCGTTGAGTCGCTCGAGGGAGGACCTTCTTGAGGTTGGGTGCCGTGGCAAGGTCGTGCTTCTTGACCAGTGTGAGGAACTCGCTGCTGCGATCCTGCAACAGCGGGTGCAGGTTCTGCCAGACAATGTGTGGGATCAGCGGATCGTCACCACTGTAAGCCAATAGGTCGACAAGGCTGGGCAAGGGATCGACGCCTTCGAGTTTCATACAAGCGACGGCGACCTGCAGCTGGACCTCGGGCGACTTGTCTTTGGTCAACGTCAGCATCTTGGCGCGAACCGCATCGTCGGTGCGGCTGCCAAAGTTGCCAGCCGCGCGGACGGCCCAAGCACGAAAGCCTGGATCAGGATCACCCAGCAGGCGGTAATGAATGGCAGGGTCCAGACGGCCGCGACTGACCAGCGTCCACAAAGCGCGCATCCGCGCCTTACGAGGCGTGGACTTATCGATCACCAGGTCCAGCACGCTGGCAAGCGTTTCGCTGTCGCCACGCGTAACCAATTGCAGCTGGGCCTGTTCGCGAAAGTAAACATTGGGGCTGCCGAGCCGCTCGATCAGTTGGTCGCCCGATTCCTTTGCCAGGTCGAATGAAGCGGCGCGTGGCGAGTCCTGATAACGGATGCGATACAACCGACCATGGCCGCGATCGACTTCGCGGGGCCTCGCGCGAGCATCCTGATAGCAGTGAAATCGGTCGTACCAATCCAAGACATACAGACACCCATCGGGGCCGGTCTTTTGCGCCACGGGCATGAACCAGACGTCGTTTGCTGTCAGGAAGTCAGGCGCCTTTTCACCGCGGTAGGTGCTACCGTTGCGGTGCAGAATGTCCACGTTGATGCAGTTGCCGTGGATGTTGCCCATGTACAGCCGGCCGCGATATTCGGGTGGATAGGCGTCGCTGTCAAAGTACGTGATACCGCAATATGCCGCAGCCTGGTGTTTGTAGTCGACGATCGATTCGATCTTCCAGGTGAAGGGCGGGTAGGGACCGCCCTGTCGATGGTAATAGCCATCTTCAGCAATGTGCCACAAGTGATCGATCACGCAGGCGCTGAGGAATGCGTTCCCTTCCGGATCCCAGGCAACTCCCCAAGGGTTGCTGGTACCTTCGGCGAACAGCTCGAAGCGGTGTGTGCGGGGATGGATTCGAAATAGGGCACAGGTGAATTTGAAGTCACGGTTCTGTTGCTTGACGTGACTATGATTGAATACGCCATTGAGTCCATACAAATAACCGTCCGGCCCCCATGTCAGCGAGTTGGGAAGTTCGTGTGTGTCGGTCCGGCCGAATCCCGTCGCGACGACTTTGCGCTTGTCCGCCTTCCCGTCGCCGTCGGTATCTTGCAGAAAAAGAATATCCGGCGCATTGGCCACCCAGACGCCGCCATGGCCCACGGCGATGCCCGAAGGGATATTCAAACCATCCGCAAAAATGGTGACTTTGTCTGCGCGTCCATCGCCCGTGGTATCTTCCAGCACTTTGATGCGATCACGACCCGGACCTGGCTTCAAACGCGGATACTCGAAGCTCTCCGTGATCCAGATGCGGCCACGTTGATCAAACGTCATTGCAACGGGGTTCACAATGTCAGGCTCGCTGGCGACCAGTTCCACTTTGAATCCATCGGGTACTGTCATCCGCGCGATCGCATCTGCAGGACTGAGTGCCGGACCGGGTGGCTTGGTTTGAAGTCGCGGGATAAACGGTTCGTCCGCTCGAGCCAAATTCGAACTGGCTAAATTCGAAATGACTGATCCCAAAAGCACGAGCACCCCCAGCATGATCCAAGAAAAGCAAAGCGAACTGCGGTCGTTCATCCGATCCTCGCCGAGTTTAAATGTTTGTCGAATTGAGGTCTGTGGCGACAACGCCAGAGTTCTTTCAAGCCCCACCAGCGGACGCTCGAATCTGAGTCAGTGGATTATGAGTCGTGGGCCTCCATCCCGCAAGGATCGCACTAGATCCCAGATCTTCGCATTGCGGACTTCGTTGCAGATCGCAAGCCATCTTCCCGCACCGATCACCGACAATTCGACCAGGCTTTCGAGGTGGACATTGAAGATCCGCCGGCTATCATCATGGAGGGGTTTTGGATCATGCTGGCATTCGCCGTTATGAATCTGCCCGAGACTGAGGGATCTCGGAATGTCACCGATTGAATCCAACCAGCATGACACGTCCCCGATTCGAGGTAGCGGCGAAAGGTCCTTGAGGAGTATCCGACAGTTGTGTTAACCAAACAACAGATCCAGGTTCACGCCTTGTTCACCGTCTGCATCGTCGGTCTCTTGCCACTGCGTGTTGAGGCTTGTCCAGTTTGTATGGCGTTGCCGACCAAGACCGCGGCCGACGAAGTGACCTTGAGTGAGACCATCGTCTTCGCGCGCGAGGATCCGGACCATCCGTTCTGTTTCACAGCGGTTGAGTTGCTAAAGGGCGATGCTGTCGTTGGAGACATTGATCTCTTTGTCGATAGCTATACGCGTCGCCAGCTCAAGGCGAATCCAAGTTACGTTGTGGTGCTGGCTCGCACCACCGGAGGGGCGCCTTGGCAGAGCATCGGAGTCGCGGACGCTGACTTCAAAACCGTGATTCGAAGAATTGTGACCTTCGCTGACGGTTGGGCCGTCGCCAGTGGTCCAAATAAACGCTACGAATTCTTCTTGCCGCTGCTGGGGCACAAGAATCCAGCGATCTTCGAATTGGCGTACTTGGAGCTCGGGCGCGCACCCTACAGCGTCATCAAGAAGATAGCGTCATTCGTCTCAAGAGATGAACTGCGGCCGCTACTGCACCAACGAGAGTACATCAAGTGGCGCTCGTTGGCCATTCTCTTGCTGGCACAAGATGCCAGTGCAGCCGATCGCGATTTAATTGTAGATTCCTTCAACGGTTGCCAGAGATTTGGATCAGCAACGAACCTCTCAGCGTGGGCGACCGCGTACATCGAAGTCGATGAAGTCCAGGCAGTTCAAGCTATTGAAGACAAGTACCTTCGCGACCCCAAACGTACTGAGGCAGAAATTCGAGCTGTAATTACAGCACTTTCAGTGCACGGCCGCAGCGGGCACACGCACCTGCGAGATCGCATCACACGCGGGTACGGGGCTGCGTTGGCGAACCACCCAGTCATCGCCGGTCAGATCGCGAAGGATCTCAGGGACTGGCAGAAGTGGGAGTACCAAGAAGACATTAACCAGCTCCTCTCTCGGCCAAACATCAAATTCGAGATGTTGGAAGAGAAGGCGATCGAGAGCTATCTACGCTCAAAGACGCTGCGAACAATCGG
>JASLRF010000198.1 GCA_030744095.1 Pirellulaceae bacterium
TGTTTCGTCATCGCACATCGGCTTAGCACGATCGCGCACGCCGACCAGATCGTTGTCTTGGAAGAGGGCTGCATTGTCGAGCGTGGATCGCACGAAGAACTGATGGCCCAGAGCGGACATTATCGCAAGATGGTCGAACTGCAGACGGAACCACCGCGTCCGCCCGTCCAGTAGCGATTTTCCGTCACTTCCAGACTGGTGGACGTTTCTCCATGAACGCGGTGAGCCCTTCCGCGGCCGCTTCAGTCGTTCTCGCCGTTGCACTGGTGGCAGCTCCGGCCGAAAGGCTGACGTTCAGATGATTGCCGACGGTCTCATTGATCATCCGTTTGGTCAGTTGCAGTGATTCGGGTGCGGACTTTGCGCAAGTCTCCGCCAGCTCATGAGCCCGCGCCCAAATCAGATCGTCTTCGACTAACTCGTGAAACAGGTTAATACGATGTGCCTCTTGCGCGGTAATCATGTCGGCGGTCAACAGTAACCGAGCGGCCTGACTGCCACCGATGCGAAATTCCAACAACGGAGCAACCATCCCCGCTGCCAGACCACGCCGTGGTTCAGGCAGACCAAACGATGCGTTCTTCGATGCAACAACAATGTCCGCTGCCAGCACTAAACCCGCGCCACCAGCCACCGCCGGGCCATTGACCGCCGCAATGATCGGCTTGGGATACATCAACATCACATCCAGTAGCTCTTTGTATGCGACGGCGTCGTCGTACCATTGCGCTTGAGCTTGTGCCTCGGGCTGACGGCTCGTTTCCAGCATTTCCGTCAGATCCATGCCGGCGCAAAACGCATCGCCCGAGCCGGTCAAGATCACTGCGCGCACGTTTCGTTCTTGGTGGAAGTCATGAAAAGCCTGTTTGACCTGTTCCAACAACATCCGCGAAAGCGCGTTACGCTTTGCAGGTCGATTTAGAATAATCGTGCCGCTAGGCAGGTTTTTGCGCAGCTTAATCGACGGTTCCATCTTCGGTCTCTCTGATCCACAACGAGGAGTCTGTTTCGCGCCGCCCGACCGACACCGGATCGGAATCGACACCAACTGGCAATTCCAATTCAAGGATCGCAGTTCCCAACAACTTACCTTGTGTGTCGATGTGCAGCGACTGGCTGGCACCGCCACGCAACGCATTGTACAAGACAAAGTTCAAAGCCCACACCTCGGGCAATTCGAAGCGCTCGACACGTGTTGCGCCGAGCCCCTGAAAATAATCCGCAACTCGTGTCGCCGTGAGCTGCTGGCACAGGAAGGCAAAGTCCTCCGCATCCCGAGCGACCACGCCGATGTTGGCGTGATTCCCCTTGTCACCACTTCGGGCTGACGCGAGTTGGCCGAGCGGAACTGTGGCTTCTGGCATCACGGCACCTCCCCTTCGCGAACCGCCTCTTGCAGCCATTGATCGGCCGGCTGTACACGGACAACCGGTTGAATCAGGGATTTGGGAACAAGTGTCGGCCAGTAGGCGAAGACCGGGCGGACGTCCGCGCGACCGACCGCGTAACCAGCCAGCCCCGACGGACCCGACGTGACCAGCGGCGCGAGTTCCTTGGCATAACGCGCGACCGCTTCGCGGTTTCGATCACGCACGGAAATCCGCACAATGATCTCACGTGGCAACGCATCGGCGTCGGAGTGCGGCAGGCCAGGCACGCTGTCCCCCAGCCCCAACAATTCGACTTCGAAGGCCTCCAGGCGATAACCGGCTCGCTCCAATCGATGACGTACGATCTCGCCGCAATGCTGGGATTTCTCCACACAATCAGCACCGTAGACCAGCAGTTGGCTACTCGCCGTGTAGCCTGCCTGGTAAGCCAGCGAGACTTTGTAGTCGTCCGGCGCGGCTGTCCCCGTTGCACCATGCACGCGGACACGATCAGGCCCAACGGACTCAACTTTCACGCTCGCGAAATCCGCGACAACATCGGGGGTCAAATAGTGCCTTGGGTCGCCAATCTCATAGAGCAATTGTTCGACTACGGATTGCCGATCCACGATTCCGCCTGTGCCAGCGGGCTTGGTAATCACCGCTTCGCCGGACGCGGCTAGCTCGGCGATCGGATAGCCAACATCGCGGGGGTCATGGTCGCGCCACCGCTGCGAATAACCGCCGGTGACCTGCGCGCCGCATTCGATCAGATGGCCAGCCACCGTCGCCGCGGACAGCCGGTCCCAGTCGGTGGTATCCCAATCAAACTCGTGTACGGCCGGCCCAACCGTTAGCGAGGCATCCGCGACGCGGCCTGTGATCACAACGCGAGCGCCCAACCCTAAACTCTCGACGATCGGCTGGGCTCCCAGATACGCATTGGCCGCCACGATTGGATCACTCAATTCGGTCAACGGTTGACCAGTTTCCAGGTTGGCAAACCTGCATCCGTGCTGGCGCAGCTCCACCAGTTGCCCCAGCAGATCATCACCTGTCACCGCCGCGACGGGGAAACCCGGCAGGCCTGCATCCACCAGTCGCCGCGCGACGCTTCGCGCGCAACCGAGCGGATTGATACCGCCGGCGTTGGTCACGATACGGAGTAATTCTTGGCTTCGCAACGCGGGCAGCAGACTACTGGTGACATCCAGAAAGTCCTTCGCGTATCCGACTTGCGGGTCCTTCTGCCGAGCACGCGCCAGAATCGACATCGTCAACTCAGCCAGGTATTCCAAGGTCAGATAGTCGACGTCCACCGACTCGACAAGTCGACGCGGCGCGTCAATGTCGTCGCCCAGAAACCCTGCGCCGTTGGCAATGCGAATGGTTACGGGAGTGATTCCCAAGGTCATTTCACGCAGATAATGTCAGCACGTCGATGGTCGATTCAAACGCAGTTTCGATCACCCGATCCTCATTGTCGATTGCATTAGCTGCACGAGATATAGTGCAGGCGGACGGGATAGGGTACTCGCAGCGCCGTCATTCGGATACCAGGCCGAGCGGTTGTGACGACATGCGGTCGAGAAAGTGACCTGCCAGCCCAGCAGCCGAATACAATAAGTCGTTTCTAAGTTGGGACTTGTGTCACATAGTCCGATCGCTGGCACGGCGATTGCATGCCCAATATCGCAATTGACGCATTTCTTGCGAACAGGAAGTTCGCATTCACCAGAAAGGACATGATGTCTTCAATTGCATTCCCCCGCCATCTGTGTGTGAACCTTGACGAGGCGACTTCGCTGGCTGCTTTACAGCGACGGCCACATTTCGCTCACTCGGCACCCGAACGACTCAAAAACAACATCATGCTCGAAACTCGAGACCTGTCACTCGAATGTCAGGACATGGTTGATCTACAGCGAGCCCACAGTGTGATACAAAGACGCTGGCAACAGGGTCAGCCGTCAGTGCGTCGCTATCAAGCGTTGTGCCAGCGATCCAACAGCGAGCGACCGTTGTTCGAAGAGAATTCCGCGATACGTATCTACCTGAATCCACTTCGCGCGTGGTGTCGCTTGCGGACATCGCTATTCTTGGACGACGACGTGCCACCACCGGCAACCATTCTCTTGTTCGCTGTTGGGGATCTGTTTGCCTCGAGGGTTTTTGAACTCGAAGGCCAAACACTAGTCAACGAACTGGCGGACTATCAGCCCTGCACGCTGGACCAATGGTCGAAACTCTCAGCACTCGCAGACCGTGACCAGCTGGTCTCTCTCTGCCAAGATCTGTCCGATTCAGGACTGATCTGCTTTTCGTAGCCTGGCGATGGCGAGGCCTGCCAGAACTGCGAATTGACAGATTGAGTCACCAGACTTGTTGGTCAACTTCTCACCTGACTTGGGAAGAAGAACGTTGATGTGGAATGGTCCGCGATTGCATGGTGCTGGCCGATTGCAGCGTCTTCCCGGCGGAATCCGCATTCAGAATCAACTCGAGCGATGTCAACTGTATCCGATTGCCTGGTGCCCCGTTTCTTCGCATCCAACGAACGGCTATTCTACCAAGTGCCGTCGAAACTGACCCGCAAGATGGACGAAGTATGGCTGATTGATTTTTCGAGCACCCAGTGGAGGCAATCGCGTGATCATTGGCGTTCCCAAAGAGACCAAACGTGACGAATATCGCGTGGCGATGCTGCCGGTGGGTGTCGAAGAACTCGTCGGTCATGGGCACACGATGCTGGTTGAAGCGGGCGCAGGACTCGGTTCGGGACTGCCGGACCACGAATACTTGGAGGTGGGCGCGGAACTGGCCGCGATGCCCGACGAGATCTTCGCTCGGGCCGACTTGATCGTCAAAGTCAAAGAGCCGCAGCCCGACGAGTACCCTCTGATCCGCGCCGGCCAGACAATCTTCGCCTATTTTCATTTTGCCGCCGATCTCGATTTGACTAACGCCATGGTTCAAAGTGGGGCAACCTGCGTGGCGTACGAAACGCTGCGCGATTCCCAAGGGCGGTTACCGTTGCTGACTCCGATGAGCGAAGTGGCTGGGCGGATGAGCATTCAAGAGGGTGCGAAGTTCCTGGAACGACCTCAGATGGGGCGCGGGATTCTGCTGGGCGGCGTGCCGGGCGTCGCCCCGGCACATATCACAATCCTGGGCGGTGGCATCGTGGGTGCCAATGCGGCCAAGGTCGCTGCGGGGTTTCAAGCCGACGTCGCGATTTTGGACATCAACATGGATCGGTTGCGATATCTGGACGATGTCATGCCGCCCAATGTTAACGTGTTGTACAGCGATCGACATGTGATTCGCGAGCAACTGAGGTTGGCCGATCTGGTCATCGGCTCGGTCTTGATCCCAGGAGCGAAAGCGCCGGTATTGGTCGATCGATCTGGTCTCAAACTGATGAAGCCGGGCAGTGTCATCATCGACGTCTGCATCGATCAAGGCGGGTGCCTTGAAACAAGCCGAGCGACCACGCACAGTGATCCCACCTACGTTGAAGAAGACGTCGTCCACTATTGCGTCACGAACATGCCGGGCGCCGTCGGACGTACCAGCACCTTTGCGCTTTGCAACGTTACGCTGCCGTGGGCGATACAGATTGCTCAGCAAGGCATCGAGTCTGCAGCGCACAGTTCTAAACCAATCGCCACGGCAGTGAATATTCACAATGGCGAGTTGACCATTCGGGCGGTTGCAGAAACATTCAACATGCCTTACAAACCGCTGTTTGACCCAGCTTTGTAATTCAGTTCCACGCCGGAATCACAGAAACGGCGAACCAAGAGACACGAATCGAGAACGATGGCAGTAAACGAAACCCCCCTGGTTGGGATTGTAATGGGCAGTGACAGTGACTGGCCAAAAATCAACAAGGCGGCCACAGCGCTGGCCGAGTTCGGCATACCCTATGAAGTCCGCGTGATGAGTGCCCATCGGACGCCGCATGTGGTCGGCCAGTATGCAGAGACCGCGATCGATCGTGGTCTCAAAGTCATCATCGCGGCGGCCGGTGGTGCGGCCCACCTGGCGGGTGTTGTGGCTGCGCACACTACGCTGCCTGTCATCGGTCTGCCGGTGCCGACCGCCGAATTAGGCGGTCTCGATTCCCTGCTGGCAACCGTCCAAATGCCGGGTGACGTGCCGGTGGCCACCATGGCAGTCGGCATGGGCGGACCTCGCAACGCAGGCTTGTTTGCCGTGCAGATTCTGGCGACCGCCGACGATGTGCTGCGGGCTAAGTACACCGAATTCAAAACCAGCCTCGTTGGAAAAATTGCCGCCAAGGACGAACAGCTACGCCAGAGTATCGAATGAGTGACGTCGGTCAGATCGAAACCGTACGTTGGATCGGTGATGCCGATGGGCAGCTGGTCCTGATCGATCAGACGTTGCTGCCGATCGAGTTTCGTGAGGTCAACTGCACGTCGGTTGAAGAAGTCTGGGAAGCGATCAAGATGTTGCGTGTGCGTGGTGCGCCGGCCATCGGCATTGCCGCCGCATATGGGGTTTGCGTCGGTTTGCAACCGTACGCTGCGACGGACCACGATTCGTTCTTTGATCGGCTGGATGAGGTCATGAAGTATCTCGCCACCAGCCGCCCCACCGCCGTGAATTTATTCTGGGCGCTCGACCGAATGCGAAAGCTGGCCGACGCCCTCGGTGATGTGGCGTCAATTCGCGAAGTTCGTATCGCGCTGCTCGAAGAAGCTCGCGCGATTCACGAAGAAGATCGCCGGATGTGTCACGAGATAGGCCGTATCGGTGCCGATCTGCTATCAGACGGCGATGGGGTGCTCACACATTGCAACGCAGGTGGCCTGGCGACAGCCGAATATGGGACGGCTCTCTCAGTGATTTTTACGGCACAAGATCAAGGCAAGCAGGTGCACGTCTTCGTCGACGAAACACGACCCTTACTGCAAGGAGCGCGGTTGACGGCCTGGGAATTGGGTCAGCGCGGAATCGATGCCACGCTGATCTGCGATTCCATGGCGGCACAGGTCATGCGCGAAGGCAAGGTTCAGGCGGTGATCACTGGTGCCGATCGTATCGCTGCCAATGGTGATACCGCCAACAAGATCGGCACGTATTCCGTGGCCGTTCTGGCACAGGCTCATGACATTCCGTTCTATATTGCTGCGCCCTCCTCGACGTTTGATCTGTCCATTGCCAGCGGCGCGGAAATCCCTATCGAACAACGGGCCAGCGAAGAGATCACTCACGGTTTCGGCCGACAAACAGCACCGGACGGAATCGCCGTTTACAATCCTGCCTTCGATGTGACTCCGGCCGATTTGATCAAGGCGATCATTACCGAACGCGGTCTGATCGAACCAGTCTCGGTGCACACGATCGCGGATCAGATCACCAACACGACAGCTCGTTGACCGTTGGGCTACGCTACTTTGTGTGCTTGAGGTTTGTGTGCTTGAGGACGAATTCTACGATCGGTGCCGGGTCCTTCAACGAATGTGGATGGTGCCCAACACCTGGCTTTCGGATCACTTCAATACTACCG
>JASLRF010000199.1 GCA_030744095.1 Pirellulaceae bacterium
TTGGTCGTGGTATGAAAGTCAGCAAGGAGGACATGGTCGCGATGTGGGCGGCGATTCGACGGTACATAAATCTTGATCACGCCGCCGAACACAAACAGTGGCAACAGCGCATCGACGTCATCGCGCAGTCGGTGGCGGATCTGCCTAGCGTCACGACGCGACGCGTGGTTCCGCCGATTGCCAATCATGTTCCGCACCTGCTTGTCTTTTGGGACGAGTCGCGGCTGCGGATCACACGCGGTGAGGTGCAACAGAAGTTGGCCGACGACGAACCATCGATTGCTACGGCGCGCGTACACGGTACAGGTGACGAAGGGTTTCTCATTTCGGTGTTCATGCTGCAGCCTGGCGAAGAGCAAGTCGTCGGCCAAAGATTGCGCCGGATCCTCGAGCAGTCCAGCCGGTAGCTCGTACAGAGGGTGCTGTGCAGGGCCAGCCAAAGTTCGGATCAACGATTCGGGCCGTAAACTGGGTTTGTGATCTATCTGTTCAATCCGCTGACGCAATTCTATTCTGGAGAACAGTCGAAAAGTGACGGTGTGATTGTATCCCGAGAAAAATTCTTTGCGGTGGAAGCGATACTTCCCTAAGACCTTGAAGGGACAATCGCTGGGAAAAGCGGTCGAGCGTCAAGCCTAGAAGGTTCGGCTCCCGTAGCGACCACCACAACGGTGGGTGACCGCGATGGGCTTCGGCCCAACGAAAGCCTATCAGCCAACGCCGTCAGAGACTGGCAGCGGTGACCGCTCCAGCAGCACTCCGTGTTTCTTCATGTGATCCGCCTATGCCTTGCGTAGGCCCCTCATTGCGTGCTGACTCAATGGAGGTTCAGCAGGCAGCATCTTCTTGCAGCTCGCGCCCCACGAATTGCAAACTCTCCAAATCGCTATGGCCGCCGTGGGAAGAAAGCCAAGCATCGTGGCGGGTTTTGAAGACCGTTTACGAGGGAGAAAGGAAGAGCACAAGCTCTGTTGTTTGCCAGGATTCATACTTCCAGCAGCCAACGCTTTAGTCGCGCAACAACGTTGCAACCAGCTAGCCTGTGTTTACGAGGTACTGGCAGGGAAAACGCTGAATTCACGAACAAACGCAATCGTGACCAGCAGGTGGCCAAGACAACCTCCCCTGTAGGACTCGAACTGTGTGGCAAGGTGGCTAACAGTCGCCTGCTCTACTAACTGAACTGCTAGTTCTAAGAAAGGCGAGAGAAAAATGACGAGAGAAACTTGTTGGGCCTCGCCGGCGAGGCGGAGCGGCTTCACCCTTGTGGAGTTGCTGGTCGTAATTGCAATCATCGGAATCTTGGTCGCGCTGTTGTTGCCCGCCGTTCAGGCGGCCCGGGAAGCGGCCAGGAGAATGCAGTGCACTAACAACATGAAGCAGGTTGCCCTGTCGATGCACAACTATCACGATTCGTACAAGTCCTTCCCGCCGATGTCCGTCCACAACGTGCGGAATTATAATGTGAAGCAGTTGTACCCGAACGCTCGCGATCATAGCCGGCCGTGGAACCAGCGGTGGAAAGCCACCTGGCTCACGCTGGTGTTGCCCTTTTTGGAGCAGCAGCCGTTGTACGACCAATACGACTTTAACGAAGGGGTTTGGGGCCGAGCAAATGCGAATGTCGTTAACAAGCGTATCAAAGCTTTTGAATGCCCGTCCGACTCAGCAGCGGCGAGCATGTTTAAGCCGAGCACACGGTCGAACGAGCTCGCTAAAGGGAACATCGCCGCTTTCGCGAATGTTTCGTGGCTGCCTTTCTACTGGTATGTGGATACCAGAGCGGACCGAAAGACCTTGTTCCACGGCAAGTCAATGCGGGCCGCGAAGATCGCCACTGTTACCGACGGCACCTCGAACACTTATGCGTTCAGCGAGGTCCTGACAAGCCCCCACGAACGTGACAGCCGAGGCGCCTGGGCGCATCTGTCAAATCTGATTGCGCCCGACATCAGCACTACTTCCGCGAGTTACAATCGTTGGTATGGCGCGGGACCGAACTCGCATGTCACGCGCGGCTACTGGTTCATGGATGCGCTCGCCTATTGTAGTGCTGACTGGAATGACAAGCGGCTTCGATGCAGTAATACGGGGGATGCTTATTACTCCTGGATCTACCCCCGGAGCCACCACCCCGGGGGCGTGAACGCCGCGCGGGTCGACGGGTCGGTGGGATTCACCCCGGACACCGTCGACGTGATGACTTGGGCGAGGTTGCTGGCGATCCAAGACGGCCAAACGGCTCAAATGCTCCCCTAAAGCGGTCTGGCCGTTCGCAGCGCTATTCTGTTAGAGAACGTCCGCTCACAAGGCATTCTCTTTTTCAAGGGGAGGAGGCGCAGATGCCCCCTCCCGCAGTAATATCGAACCTGGAAGGACTGACTACCATGAACCGATTCGCGATTTCATTTCGTGCTTTGTGGGTGTGTGCCGTCTCGGCGTTTCTGGTCATCGCCGGGATAGTGGGTTGCTCCAGCGACGAGAAACCGCTGAAATTCGACACACCAGAGCAGACCGCCGCAGACGTGAAGGTGATCGCATCGCAACAACTGAATGTTGCCATGCAGACGCCGGACGTGGCGGGGAGTGTTGCCGAAAACCTTGTCCAAATGCTCGAAGAGACCGACAGCTCCAAATTCGGCAGCCACAAGTCAGTCTTCGACAGCCTGCTGACCGGCTGCCGAGACTTCCAGCAACTGTGCACGGAATCGGCCGCTTCCGACCAAGTCAACGCGAAAATCGATGAACTGTTGTCGTTGGTCGCGAAACTCCCAAGTCCAACCGGAGAGCAAAAGGGAGCGCCGAAAAGCGGCCGCTGAGCAGGGGCAAACCGCCCGTCAATTCCCCAATGTCCAGCGGCGGCGTTGGCGACGACTTTCGGGGGGCACATGGGGCGGGGGCACATGGGGCGGGGCACATGGTGCCGGGCACATGGGGCGTACGTGGTGCCACCCAACTTTCAAGATCAGTGGCATTATTAGTCGTTGCTCGACGCACCCGTCTTCGATGCCTCGACCAATTCACGCTGGGCCCGGCGAAGGTCATAGTATCCCCAGACGTTGTTTCCGACGAACGTGATCGTCAACAACAAACCGGCCATTCCGGGAAGGAAGCCGATTGGCCACCAGGATTGGCCCCACATGAACAAGACAGCGGTGGCGACAAAAAGTCCAGCGATCACCAGCGACATGAAACAACGTCCCGTCCAATTGAGCATCCAAACGCGCCACACGCTGTTTGACCCTTGTCTCGCCAAGCGAAAGAGTTCCCCATCGCCATCGGCGTTCAAA
>JASLRF010000200.1 GCA_030744095.1 Pirellulaceae bacterium
TGTTGTCGATGCGGTGTCGTTCGTCCAGGGCATTAATGTCGTTTTGGCCTTGCCAAAGAAACTCTTGGTGCCTTGGCTGAACTTGTCAAAAACGGAAGGTTCGGAGGGGCGATTGTCGTTCGAACGTGACTGCCGTGTGACCGTAGTACGCATTGCTGGCTGCCGTGTCGTGGTGGGCGTTCCGGATTGTTCGCGTCCGAAACTTGGCATTTTGAGTTCTGGCAACTTCAGTTTTGGGAGAGAAAATGAACTTGTTTCGCGCACCGTGGGTTGGTTGGTATCAGAGAGATTGGTCCCGGTCGCTCGCACATGACGTACCGGTTCGTTCGAGTCTGATACGGCGGGCTTTTTGAACGGATTCGCGATCTTCGGGAATTTGAACCCGTCCGCGTGCGATCGAACACAGAACGTAGTGGTCAACAGGCAAGTCAGCGCCATGACGATCGTACGTTGTTTCACGACGGTGCTCCTTCTTGTGAATGAACTGATGTTTGATGCTTGCCGTTCATGTTGCTTCGGTGTAGACCGATTTCATATCGGGCCGTCTAATACCGGAACCGAGGGTTGGTCACCGTACGCGTACTGCCCGGCATTGAAGTGCCATTCAGATTGCCGCGCACGCTGCGGTTGAGCGTGGCGACTCGTGCGGCAACGCCGCTTTGGAAAGGATTCAGATCGAGCGAGCGTTGGTAGTTGGTCAAAGCCTGGTCGAGGTTGCCCGTTTCTTCGCGAATATGGCCGAATGCGGCCCACGCCCGATGATTGGTCTGGTCGATTCCAACGGCCTGGTTCAGATGCAAGACGGCCGTTTCCAGATCCCCCGATTCCTCGTAGACTCGTGCCAGTTCGACTCGTGCGTCTGCCAAGTTTGGCTGTGAGTTTACCCAGTTCTTGAGTAACGCAAAGGAACGATCCGGCCGGCCGGTTTCTTTCAAGAGAACCGCAAGGCCGCGATGGCAATCGACGTGGTTTTCGTCGATGTCCAGGCACTGGTTGTAGAGTGCTTCGGCTTGGGCAAGCATCTCGCTATCTTTTTTCTCTGACCCGATCTTGTGCATCGATGCCGCCATGTTGTAGTACGCGTCAGCATTGACCGGATCGGTGGTAAGTGCCTGCTGAAACTTCTGTAACGCGGGTTGGAACTGGCCTTGCTGAAAGAGCCGAACGCCCTGCTGGTTCTGCCCATCAGCGGCCATCTGGCAGCCCGGCAGGATCGCTAGCAGCGCCGCGAACAGCAACAGTGCTCTCGATGGCTTGAGATGACGACGACCCTCAATGCTCGGGCCAATGGCAGCGTTCTTTGTCCAGCAGACCACGGCGGAATGCCTCGCGTAAAAAGGATGTGACGGCGCGTAGATTCGAACGACGAAATAGCGATGCCGAATCGGCGAGATGAGAACAACGAATCGTGGCGGAAGGTAGCGAAAACGGCGAAACGCAACAAGACCGAATCGCATCAACATTTATTGCCACAGAGGAGGCTCGATTGGGCTGCAATTTGGCAACTGTACTTGTTGTCAGACACCGAATTACGGTCGAATTGAGTCGTCATCATGGATTTTGGCGAACAAACTGCCTCGTCGCAACGTCATATGATTAGCCGGCATCTGTCGGTTCGCGGAAAAGGGAAAGAGCCGTGTCACGATTCGCAGGGAATCGCGTGGACTCCAGCTAGGAGCTATACCATGCCCAACGAATCCCAAAACCAAGAAATCAAGTTGATATTGAGCGGGCCAAATTCTCTCGGACGCATCCACGTCGACACCGAGGCTTTTTTTGAACTAAGTTTTTGGCTGGCCGAAGAACTTGAAGACCTCGTCGCCCGCTGGCGGCACGTTGGGCCGCGGCAGCGACCGGTAGTCGACAATCGGCAGCGCCTGCCCATATGACGGCAATAACGAAGGGTCCTATTTGGCCAACAGCCACGACACCGCTGCGTCGGCTTGATCCGTCTTGCCTTTAAACATGGTCATTTGGTCTGACGAACCTGCTGCTTTGTAGGCCGCACGTACGATTTCCGGTGCCTCGTTTCCCTCGCCGCCCAGCCACAATGTCTCGGGTGCGGCCACTGCAAGCATTCCGGGGAGGTCGAAGTATCGTGCGCCCGCGGGTAGAAAGTTGGGATCGTGGATTTCCTTGACGCTGCCAAAGCGGAATCCGTTGCTGGCGATTGCTGCCTTGCCAACGGCATCGCGCGCCTGCGCGCGGGCTGCCGCGGCCCAGGCAGCAGGACCGGGACCCAGGCCCACCAAATCGACACGTTTGGGCGTGGTCTCGTGATTCTGGGCGAATGCAATCACGGTCAGCACATCGTGCACCCGTTTGGCAAATACCGTGTGGTTGTAGCCAAATGTGTAGGCAGCGGCTTCTCGAGGGTTCTTCACGCGATCCGTCCTTTCGATCTGCTTGCCATCGGCCAGAAATTCACCTTGAGACAGGAGATCAACGCCAACGACGGCGGCACCGTTACTCAGTAATCGCGACACTGGTGGAATTGGAATGCCAGACTCGCCGAGCAGGCCCGCTTTACCCTCTTCAGAAAGCCAGATGACGACCTGGCCTTCCCAGCGTGTGGGATAGAGGAAAGAAATCGGTAGTTCCACGTTCCGTGACTCGTTGCGCAAGAGCCCCATCATGTGCAGGTAGTCGCCTCGATCTTCCTTGTAGTTCTGGTCGTAGTCGACGTCTGCCGCGGCAGGTAGGTCTCGGCCGATAATCACATCGATCGCGCCCCCTGCGATTTCTCGAAAACCACGCAACGACGATGCGTCGCTCGGAGTCAGCGCCTGCAATTGGCGCTGCGTATCGGCGTGCCACCAAGCCAGCAACTCGCGTTCAAAGTCGGGGCCCCCGGCGGGCTTTGTCGTCCCCCCGGACCAGACCGTCATTTCATCCTGAGACAGCCGCTGATAGTCCCGTTCCGAAATCGGCTCGGAAACACCAAGTTTCAAATGCTCATTAAGCCAGTGGTACATCGCATGTCGCGTGACGGAATTGTAGTTGTGGGCGAATTCTGTTCGCGAGAGCAGCATGAGGCGGTCCGCGTGACCCAACATGGCGTAGTGCTCGCGGAGTTCGGGGAAGCCCTTGGTAGACATCTCCTTTGTCCAGTCATCCGCTGCCGACAGGGCCAACGGCTTGGGCGCGAAGAGGGCGGCGAATTCGACATTGCCGGTATCAACGCGGAGCCCGCTGGCATTTTCGCATGTGCAACCGCCTTGCATTGCGGTGGAAACCATGACGGCGGGAAAAGCGACGGCGGGTCGCGGATCAATCGCACACAGGATGAACGTCTGAGTTCCACCACCGCTGGCACCGGTCACCGCTAAACGCTGTGGATCAACGTTTGGCAACTGGCTGACAAAATCCAACGCACGGATTGAATTCCACGATTGCAGACCCATGACAGATTGTCCGTGCGATTCGGCCTGTGGGCTGAACAGCCCCCAGTCGCTGTCGCGGTTCATGTCCAATCGTTGCTTGGCGAACCGATGTGCGACTTCGAAACTGATCTGAGTGCTGTCGGCGTATCCGATCATGTCGTAATGAAAGACGACGCATCCCATCCGGGCGAGCTGCACGCATCGCGATTGCAGCGGACTGCGGCCGCCCTCTTCGAACTGCTCGCCTCCCTGTTTGATTTCCTGCTTCACTTTGCTGAGGCCCGTGTCGTAAAAGCGGCCGTTGGCCCAATGCCCGTGTGGGCACAGCACCGCTGGCATTGGGCCGGCATGGTTCTTGGGCCGGTACAGGCTGCCGGTCACATAAAAACCTGGCATACTCTCAAAATAAACGCGGTCGACGGTGTAATCATCGCGATCAACACGACCGTGGATGACAGGATTCAGCGGCGTGCGCGTGGGAAGTGGCCACAGCCCCAATGAGACCAGCAGTTGACGGCGGACGCGTTCAGCCCGCCGATTCCACGCGCCGGGTGAAGCAGATGGTGTGAATGGGAAATAACCGTTGAGGTCCTTGAGCGGTTCCAGCCGGCGGTCTTGCGGGACCTTGCCGGTAGGCAACACACGCGGCGATTCGGCGGCTGCAGCCACAAGACTCAAGATTGGTGAAATCAACACAATCAAACAAAGAATCCGGCGCGTGATCATCGGCGAGACCTCGATACGTGGAGCCAAGGGGTTTATCATGCTCCGATAGTCTACGTAAACCTGTTGGGGTCTGCCACAAAGCAAGCCTTGCAACGAAACGGCGATTCGATGAATGGACCCTACGACGAACCATCTTGGGGCGATGATGATCAAGACGATGACCTCGAATCATGGGATGAATGGCCTGTTTGCCCAAACTGCGATTCACTTCGCCGGGCCGTTTGTCCGATCTGCGAGACGTCTGGTACCTCGTTCCCACTGGCCGAATGGATTCCGGCCGCGCCGTTGATCCAGTTGGGTGGTGTTGATGGCGAAGACGAGGTGATCGGCGCACCGCTCATGCTGATGTGCACGACTTGCGACGAGGCATTTGCGCCAAACTTCTATGAGCGCTGCGAGCACTGCGGTTACGATTTCGAATCTGGCGTCGTGATTGAGACTCCTGAGCCGGGAGAGGTGAACGTGAGGATGCTTGTCGTCATGGCCGTTCTGGTCATCGTAACCGTGGGGTTGATGGCATTCTTCGGCTTTGTGTTGAGGTGATAGAACATCATGTGGCGTGAGTGGGCGACCGTGTAGGCGTTGCTTTACCGCATCACTGCGTGGCAAGACTCCAACGCCAGCTGAACGATCAACCGAGAAGCGAATCGCCACGCAATTTTTGCAGGCCTCTCGGCCATTCGTGACGTAGACTTCAACGGAAGCTCATTTTCTTTGGGCTTCTCAGTGGCAGCTCTGCCGGCGTGAGTTTTGCATCTCGGTTCTCGAGTGCTCTCAACGTCGACAAGATTTCAAGGACACATCAAAGCGTTCACTTCATCGAGGTGCAAGAAATGCGCAACCTGACCATCCTTCTTCGACTGACGTTTTTTGCGATCTTTGCTGTAGTCCTAGCGGCAGACGCGAATGCCACCAATTACTACGTCCGCACGAGCGGAAATGACGACAATAACGGACTGTCCGCCGGTCAGGCCTTCAAGACAATCGAGGAAGCTGCCGACGTCGCGGGCGCTGGCGATACCGTCTACGTTGGGGCAGGCACCTACACAGACGAAGTAGAGGTGGAGAATGATGGTACTTCGGCGAATCCTATCCGCTTTGAGGCTGACTCGAGCGGTGCTCAAACGGGAGACGCTGGAGACGTCATCGTCAGCGAAGAAGAGTGTTTCGAGATAGATGGTAACGACTACATCGAAATAGTTGGTTTCATCTTTGATGGCGAGGAGGAGATGGTCAGTTGGGAGGACAGTCTCGGTGGCTTATTGCAGAACTGCGAGTTTCGCAATGGCGAGGATCCCATCCTGATTAAAAATGCGAGTGTCACGGTCGATAATTGCTACATCCACGACAATGACGATAGCGGGATCGAGATTGATGGATCATCTTCGAACGTCAGGATTACGAATTGTAGGGTGCAGAATAACACCAAAAAGGGGATCGTGATTAAGAATGCCTCGCAGATCGTGATTGAAGACACGATCTGTTCGGATAATGGCGATCACGGAATGCGACTAGAAGCCGATGGTAGCGTCGTGTCGATCACTCGCTGCATTATGCAACGAAACAAAGATGGAATGCACGTACATCCGAAGTCGGACTCGCCACAA